>JBFWTA010000001.1:0-31033 GCA_050248075.1 Bdellovibrionales bacterium
GCGCCAGAGCGGCATCTAGGCTTTTTCCTTAACCATAGACGGCGATATTGCCTCGGTCCCCGCGCGCCCCTATAGTGCCCGCACTCCAACACGGCCGGAGCATAGCGCAGCCTGGTAGCGCATCAGTCTGGGGGACTGGGGGTCGTGGGTTCAAATCCCGCTGCTCCGACCATTTTTGTAAAAATACTTGGGTTTTCTAAATTTGCTTCAGCTTGTGATTTGCGCAATCAGGCAAGTCCAGCAATCGCCAGAAAGCCGGACGACACGAAACTGGCGGCGGGGAAAAACACATGCGGCTTGCCTAAAGTCCTTTCCACAGCTCCGACAACCGCAGGCATTCGAGACTAAGCCACGCATCGGGGACCGGGCAGGCCAGTTTCCACGAAAGCAGCAGACCGAGCAGCACAACAATATACATCGCCCCGATGATAATGCCGAAGAACCGGGCGTTGGCCGCCGGTTTTCCGGTAACCCATCCCCATCGGTGCGCTATTCCCGCCATCAGCAACAGGAACAGGAGAGCAAGGAAAGCGATCATGGCCTCGTTCATTTTTCGCGCTTCCTTTTCGTTACCGGCGGCCCGGTGCCGGAGGGGCTGGCGCAACCATATGGAGCGGCGATGCGGAAGGGTTTGACGGATGTCAAAAAGCAAATAATGCTGCCATGGCGCGCGTCCGCCCGTTTCTTGTTCCGGCCTGCGGATAGTGATAGCTTGCACCGGAAGATTTTCCGCAATCCTGAAATCCGTTATAGCGAAAGTCAGCCCATGCGCGCCGGTTTCGTCCTCGCGATTGTTTTTGCCGTTCTGGCGTTCTGCCCGGCACAGGCGGCAAGGGCGGCAGAGACGGAACCGGCGCCTCGCGCGGAGCCGGAAGCGCGGCGCTGTACGATGCCGTCGGCGAAGCTGCTTATGCCGAACGACGCCGGAACGTCGTCCGGAACCCTGACCTCCATCAAGGCCGGCATAAGCGTCTATTTCAAGGGGCTCGGTAACTATGTAAAATGCCTTACGGCCAAGACGAATGCCGCTTTCCAGGCCATGGGCGACATGCTTGTCCGATGGAAGCTCAAGGCAAGCGCGCTTTTACAAAACACCGGTGCGCGCAAACCTGCCGCCGAACCGGAAGATCCGGGATCCTGATGACGCCCGCGCCGAGGCGCCCTGAATATTTATTCGGTTCTCCACGGCATGATCGGTACCGCCGAGAGCGAGTTTTTCGGCGAACCTTCGATGATCTTGTCGGAGTAGGTCAGGTATACAAGGGTATTGTTGGCCTTATCGTAAAAACGCACTACCTGAAGTTTCTTGAACCAGAACGACCGGCTTTCCTCGAACACTTCCTGGCGGTCCTTGAGGTTCTTGTCGATCGTAATAGGGCCGACCTGCCGGCAGGAAATGGCGGCTTCCGACGGATCTTCCGCGAGGCCTACGGTTCCCTTCACGCCGCCCGTCTGGGCGCGGCTGATATAGCAGACGACGCCCGGCACCTTGGGGTCGGCGAAGGAGGCGATGCATATCTTGTCATTGGCGAGTCCCAGCATGCGGAACGTCGTGGACACGCAGCCGAGATCTTCGGCATGCGCCGCCGGTGCCAGGAAAGCGGCCAGGACAAAAAGAGAAACAAGGAAGCGGCGCATGAGGGCCTCGCGGGAATGAAGGGAAGACACAGGCTATGTCTCTCGTTTGCGGTTTGCAACGGGCGGGACGCCGCCGTCAAAGAGGCAAAAAAGAAATTGCGGGCTTCCGCAGAAACCCGCAATTCCCCACCCCTCTGACAGGGTATCGCGCTTTTGTTCTTTTTATTGGTTGCGTATATCGACCTTGGTGGCGTCGATGCTCTTGCCCATCAGACCTTTGTTGACGTAGCCGACGACGGTCACGCCGGAGCCCTTGTGCAGGGCGGCCGATTCGCTGGACTTGAGCGACACGTCCACGCTGCCGGTCGAATCCTTGAGCGTGAATTTCTTTTCGCTGCTGACATCCTCGACCGTGCCCTGAAGCTTGACGAGGCCGGAATCGGGCAGCGACTTGATGTTGACCGGTTGTGCGTTCGCGGCCTGATCCTGGCCGGTAACGCTGTCGATGGCTTCGCCGACCTGCTGGCCGATGGCCTTGTCCTGAGCCACGCTGGTGGCGGCGATGGTCGTGCCGGTAATGCCCTTGTCGACAGTTCCGTTCACGGTGACCTTCTCGCCGTTCTTGAGAACGACGGATTTGGCCGATCCCATATCCACCTTCACGGTGCCGCTGGAATCGCGGAGAGTGAAGGACTTCTCATTGTTGAATTCCTCGACGGTGCCGCTGAGCGTGACCTGGCCGCCATCGGGCATATCCTTGACCGCGCTTGCCGTGTTCGCCGCGAGCGCGGTGGAAGAAAGAAGAACGGCAAGGCTTGTAACGGCGATTGTTTTTCTGATGTTCATGGGACTCTCCTGTTACGGATGGGACATAAGCCAACATAAAAAAGGAGCTTTCAAAAAATACCTATGCGGAGTGGCGGCGAATATATAAAAAACATATAAACAGCCGCCTTAACTTTTAACGGACCGTCATGACACCCAAAGCACGCATGCGCCTTTACGGCATTCTTCTGTTCATGGCCGGTTTCGGTGCTGCGGCCGGGCTGACTCTTTACGCGCTGAAAGACAACATTTCATATTTCCGCACGCCGAGCGAAATTGCCGGCGGCAACTATCCCGAGCGCGCCAGCGGACGCGGCATCCGGCTTGGCGGGCTGGTGGAAGAGGGCAGCCTGCGGCGCGCGCAGGAAAGCGGCAAGGGCGAGGACGTAACATTCCGCGTTACCGATCTCGCGCATACCGTCACCGTCCATTACCGCGGCCTGGTTCCGGATCTTTTCCGCGAAGGGCAGGGCGTGATCGCCGAGGGCAAAATGGCCCCGGACGGCACTTTTATAGCCCAGCGCCTGCTGGCCAAGCACGACGAAAAATACATGCCGCCCGAGGTCGCGCGCACGCTGCATCGGCCTGAAAAGCCCTGACGGCGCCGGGGCGCGGATATTTTTCCGCCTCACTTTTGCCTTGGTGGCGCTGGGATCAGGCCATATTTTCGACGCACAATAAGGGCTCACTTGCCGCGGGGGCCGCGGGTCCCCGGCAACTCGGGTGCGGGACACAGCATATGAAGCGCTTTTCGAAAGCCGTCGTTTTCACCGTCGCGGCGCTGGCGCTTCTGCCGCCCGCGGCGCAGGGGCAGCAGGTGATCTTTCCGGACGATTCCGTGGCGCCGCCGCCGCTTGAGATCGGCGAGCCCGCGATGGCGGCGAATTTCACGGAAGAGCATCTGGACCAGATGCTGGCGCCCGTCGCGCTTTATCCCGACACGCTGGTCGCGCAAATTCTCATGGCGTCCACCTATCCGCTCGAAGTGGTCGAGGCCAGCCGCTGGCTGCAGCAGCCGGGTCATGCGCAGCTGCAGGGCGAGGCGCTGGCGGCTGCCGTGGAACCGCAGGCCTGGGACCCAAGTATCAAGGCGCTTACCCCCTTTCCGCAAATTCTGGCGATGATGGACAAGAATCTTGAATGGACCGAACAGCTTGGCGACGCGTTTCTGGCGCAGCCGGCGGCGGTGACGGATTCCATCCAGCGCCTGCGCCGGATGGCGCAATCTTCCGGCCACTTGTCTTCCACGCCCCAGCAGGTCGTGGTGCAGGAACAGAACGCCATTCTCATTATGCCCGCCGATCCGCAGGTGGTTTACGTGCCGGTTTACGATCCGGGCGTTGCGTATGGCGCTTGGCCGTATGTTGCGTCGCCGCCTTATTACTTCGCGCCGCCGGCAAGCTATGCATATGCCGGTCCGGGCATCATCGGCTTCGGCGCGCCCGTTACGGTGGTTACGACCCTGTGGGGCTGGGACCGCTGGGACTGGCATCGCCGCCGTATCGTCATCGACGACCGGCGTTACGAGCGCATCAATCGCGGCCGCCCGCCCCGGGTTTCGGGGCATTGGGTGCATAACCCGCAGCACCGGCGCGGCGTGCCTTATTCGAATCCGGATGTGCGCGCGAAATATTCCGGCGGGCACCAGGACCGGAACCGTCCCGGCAGCCGCCGGGACCATTCCCCTAACCCGTCGCCCCAGGCAGTCCAGCCGCAGCCGGCGGTGCCCGACCTTGAGAATATCCACCGCCAGCCGCAGCGCGCGCAGTCGCTGGGCCGCGAACGCCAGTCGCGCATCCGGCGCGGCGGCGAGCGCGATCCGCAGCCACAGCCAGATGCGCAGCCGCAACCCCAGCCCGCCGATCCGGCCCCGCCGCAAAACCGGCGCCGGCAGGACGGGCGGAACTGGCATAACGGCTATAATCCCGCGCGCGGGACCCCGCAGCCCATACCGGCGGCGGTGCATAATGAATTGCGGGCGCCCTTGCAGGGGCGGCCGGCCCCGGTCGTGCCACCTGCGCCGGTCCGGCAAATCCAAAACAATCCCGAGCGCCCGCAGATGAACCGCGCGTGGCGCCATCAAAATCGGCAAGCCGCGCCGCAGATGCAGGCGCCGGGCCCGCCGCCCGGGCAACAGGCCCGGCAGCCGCAAAATCCCGACCCGCGAGGGAACGGCCGTCGCGGCGTGCGGCGCGAAAGGGATAACCAGCCGCAGGCTTCGCCGCAACAACACCCGCAGCAGGCCCGACAACCGCAACCGGCGGAGCAACCTCCCGCACATGACGATAATCGTGGCCATGGCAGCCGGCGGGGACATGGCGGCCCGCGCGACGGGGATGGCCGGGGCAACAGGTCTTGATCCTGCCGGCAGATTTGGGATGTTTCACGTGAAACATTTTATTTTTTCGGGAAATTAACCATATTGCCTGCCGGGCGCATGCGGCGGCAGTTTGTATTCATATATATAAGTAAAGATAAGGAGGTCGGCGCCGGTATTTTTGGTTTTTGGCGCGAGTGGGGCGCTCCGGTTGTCAATTTATCCTTTATGGGTATTTAAGTCAAGGAAAATTTCGAGGCAACCGCGTTATTTTTTTTATGTGCAGGTTGTTGCTGTTTTTAGAGTGCTTGGGAGCACATTACCTCAAGCCGTGCTTGGTTTCATAAATTTTTTTAAACACGTTCCTGATGCGAGATTGCATGTCCGGAGGCAACACCCGGATTGCATCGGTGAAATCGACCGAGCGTTCGACTGCAATTGGGACTTTGATGGGCGGGCGTTGATATGCATCTACAAAATAGCGGATAGACCCCTCAAGGCCAAAATCCAGAACAGGTAAAAAGGCGACCGCACCGCCCATAAGACCGTTTTGTCCCTTCATATTTTTTGTATCGCTATTTACGAAATACGATGCGGGCTGAATTCGGGTGAGTTTATTTACGAGACTGTCGCTCGGAGCCTCCATGCTGTCATAGTTGCTGAGCACCCAGTTAACGCCATTCTGGCGGATGCTGAGCACCATATGAAGTATATCGTTTTTACCGGTTTCTGTATGGACGCTCTCGCCCATTACAAGCCGCATATTCGAATTATCAAAATACCCCTGCAAGGCCTGAAGCTTTGAAGCTGCATAATCCTTACACGCACCCAATGGAGATTTTCCAGACAGGATCTCCCACGCATCATGAGGTCTGCCAAGCGTACTAAACTTACTCCAATCAATGATGTAATTGAACACGCCGTTGATGAACATGGCGGTCGTGAGGCGGTCCGGAATCTTTTTCGCCAATATGTTTGCCTCTGCCCAGATATCAATCCACGGCCCGCAATCGTGTTGCTTGAAGCAGTCTGTAATCTTAAAGTTATCGTCTGTAATATTCTTGCGCAGGATTTTCTGCCAGTTTCGATAGGTTTGTTCATTGATGTGAAAATTACTGCTTTTGATATCTTTGGGATCTTTCATGACATTGGGCATGCCAGTCGCAAAGCCACCAAATGATGTATCGGGTTCACTTGCCCCCGTAGCCACGTGGACGATTTGAAGCGGTGCCAATGGTGTTTCGTCAAGGGCCGCCACGTCATTTGCGGAGGGCGGTACGCAACCGGCGACAGTGGCAACGAGCAGTGCAGCGCAATTTCTAAAGGCGGACAATTTCAATGAATATCTCCAATAATACCGGTAAAATATCTGCAGGACACTATATTAAAAAACATTGTTTTCATTAATTGCATTTTTTGTCCTGACTTATTGGTTAAATTGAATCGCTTTTGTTTCGATCCATTCAAATGTTTTTTGCCGGATGAAGCCTTCATGATCGGTAAGACTATTGTTAATTCAACTTAAAATGCGCGTATGGTTAAAAGAGTAGTGACCGTTTTTATCCCCTCCGGCACGCCCAAGCGTGAAGCCGGGGCGGGCGGTTTATCGTTGCGGGGTTTTTGCTGTTTCTATCAGGTAGTCCGCAACAGCATTTCCGTATATCTTCGTGCCTAATTCGTTCTTGTGCATGTCATGCGGCGTGTTGAACCAGCTTTCTGTTTCCGCATCGCCGGAAGGCTGGGGAAGATAGTCATTTTTCATGTCGACCCAGTTTATCTGCGGCAGCATGGTTTTCAGCATGGCGAAGGATTTGTCGACCTCAGGCTCCTGGACCTTCGTGTATTCCTTGTATGTCGGATCCAGGAGGAAAACGGCGTCCGGGTAACTGGCCATGATCATCCGTAAGGATTTTGCCGAAACCTCCGCCGCTTCGGCGGGATCGCCGTACAGCCTGCCGGCAAAAATGGTTTTGGCGACGGCCTCCGGAGTGAGCCGGGGCTTAAGGCCAAGATCGCCCTTCGTCACGACGGCCAGCACTTCCGGATATATTCCGAACCAGGGCAGCTGGCCAACGAGATCGCCGACATACTTGTCAATCTGCTGCCTGGACACTTCCGTCTTGTACCCGCGATGATAGGGGCGCCGTATCACGTCTTCCCGGATCATGTTGACGACCAGAAGATCGACGTCGAAAGGCTTGACCATGTGCTCGACGACGTCGGAAAACTGAACGGTTCCGATTCCATCAAGGCCGAAATTGATGCAGAGCGTGCGGCGCCCGTTCACATTGCGGCGCCATGTTTCCGAGGCATTCAGGCGGTCCTCGACAATATCCGGCCAGCGGATCGTCGTCATGACGCCGGCGAGAGCCGAATCGCCGACAAACCCGATGCGAAACTCGTCGTCCGGCTTTTGCAGCGGGAATTCCGCGCGCGCGATCAGGCCGTGGTTGTTGGTGCGATAGTGAAGCGGGAAAGGGTCTGTTTTCGGGCCGATTTCCATGTTCGCCCGGTATTTGTAGCCCGTATGCACGTCGAAAACGGAATTATTTTGATCGCTTTTGTCCGGCAGGGACGCCAGGATATTTTCAGTCATTCTGTCTTTTATTTTGTAGTATGAATAAACGCGATACCCTGCCTCGAACAGCGCATATGTGATGAAGACGGACAGGCAGACAATAAGAATGTTCGCGAGGACGCTTTGTCGGCCTGACATGATGTTTTCGTTCGGATATGTGCCGGAAGGCCGGCGAATGACGATGCGGCAAGATCATGGAACCGCCCTGCTTTGTCAAGCCGGCGCCGGGACCGGCCCGGATTTTCTACGATGCAGGGGTGTTGACATGTCCCGGCGCACAGGATTAAAGCCGCTGTTGCGGAGCGTCAAAAATCGTCCTTTCCGTTGCCCGGGGTTTCGTCATGCATGAAAATTTTTTTGATCGTCATGAAAAAACCGAACGCTCGTCCGAACGCAGCTTCGGGCTCGTCATGGCGTGCTTTTTTCTCATCGTCGGAGGTTCTCAGCTCTATCATGATCGCGCCGGCGGATGGATCTGGCTGGGGGCGGCGGTCATGGCGGGCGTGCTTGCCCTGTTCGCCGCCTGGGCCTTGCGTATTCCGAACCGGCTTTGGGGACGGTTGGGGCTTCTGCTCGCGCACATCACGCAGCCGCTGATCCTTGGCGCTTTTTTCTATCTGGTGGTCGCGCCCATCGGGCTGCTGCTGCGTCTGGCCGGCAAGGACACGCTGGGCCACGCGCCGGATCCGTTGACGGTAAGCTATTGGCGGCCCTATAGTAGCTCCAGCCAGGGCGATATGCGCAAACAATATTGATGGGCGTCGTGCAAGCCGGCGGCTGGCGTATCGGCAGGAGGTTGGAATGTCTGATTTTATAAAAGAGATAGCCGACTTTCTGATCGCCCGGCGCAAATACTGGCTGGCGCCGGCCTTCGCGACGGGCCTTTTGCTGGGCGGGTTGCTGGTGCTTGCCAAGGGATCGGCTGTCGCGCCCCTTATCTACGCCATTTTCTGATCACCGGCGGAGAGCGGATTTTGCGCATACTCGGCATTTCCGCCTTCTACCATGACAGCGCCGCGGCGCTGGTGGAGAATGGGCGTATCGTCGCCGCCGCGCAGGAAGAGCGCTTTACGCGCAAGCGTCATGACGTGAATTACCCCGCCCGGTCGATCGCGTTTGTCCTCGAGGCCGGAAGATGCCGGGCCGCCGATCTCGACCATGTCGTTTTTTACGACAAGCCGTTTCTGAAATTCGAGCGCCTGCTTGAAACCTACATGGCCTTCTCGCCGCGGGGACGCAAATCTTTTTTCAAAGCGATGCCTCTATGGCTGCGCGAAAAACTTTTTCAGAAGCGCCTGCTGATCAATGAACTGAAGGCGCTGGACGAAACCGCCGCCTGGGCCGACCGCCTGTTGTTTGCCGAGCATCACCAAAGTCATGCCGCCTCTGCGTTTTATCCTTCGCCGTTCGAGAAAGCGAATATTCTGACGATGGACGGCGTGGGCGAATGGGCGACCACGAGCCTGGCCACAGGTTCCGGCAACCGGATCACGATGCAAAAGGAAATTCATTTTCCGCACAGCCTTGGCCTGCTTTATTCGGCCTTCACCTACCATGCGGGATTCAAGGTCAATTCCGGCGAATACAAGCTCATGGGCCTCGCGCCCTATGGGGAGCCCCGGTACAGGCAGTTAATTCTGGACAATCTCATCGATATCAAGCGCGACGGATCGTTCAGGCTGAACATGAAGTATTTCGACTATTGCACCGGCCTGACGATGACCAACGCGCATTTCGACGAATTGTTCGGCGCAAAGCCGCGCAGTCCCGAATCCGCCCTGACTCAGCGGGAAATGGATCTCGCGGCTTCGGTTCAGGCGGTGCTCGAGGAGGCGGTCCTGCGTCTCGCGAAAGCGGCGGTTCAGGAGAGCGGAATTCGCAATCTGTGTCTGGCGGGCGGTGTCGCGCTGAACTGCGTGGCGAACGGCCGGCTGCTTCGCGAAGGCGTTGTCGACGATCTGTGGGTCCAGCCGGCGGCCGGCGATGCCGGCGGCGCGATCGGCGCGGCATTGGCGGCGGCCCATATGCAGTTCGGATTGCCGCGTCGGGTCGGGGAGGGGGACGCGATGGCGGGCGGTTTGCTCGGTCCCGCCTACAGCAACGGGCAGATCGTTGAAGATTTGCAGGCCATGGACGCGGATTTCGAGATTGTCGATGACGACCAGTTGATCGAGACGGCGGCGGCGGCGCTTGAAACAGGAAAAGTCGTCGGCTGGTTTCAGGGACGGATGGAGTTTGGCCCGCGCGCGCTCGGCGCGCGTTCCATTCTGGCCGATCCCCGGCTGCCCTCCATGCAAAAAACGCTCAATCTGAAGATCAAGTTCCGTGAATCTTTCCGGCCCTTCGCGCCGGCGGTGCTGCGGGAAGACGTGGACGACTATTTTGATTTCGATAAAGACAGCCCCTATATGCTGATCGTCGCGCCGGTGAAGGAAAACCGCCGCCTTGCGGTTAACGAAAATGAGAAAACATTGTTTGGAATCGACCGGCTTAAGGTGGCCCGATCCGAGATTCCCGCCGTGACGCATGTTGATTTTTCCTCCCGCATTCAGACCGTCGATAAGGAAACAAACCCGCGTTTCCACGCGCTTTTGACGGCATTCAAGAGCAAAACCGGCTGCAGCGTGCTCGTCAATACGAGTTTTAACGTGCGCGGCGAGCCTATCGTCTCATCGCCGGAAGACGCCTATCGCTGTTTTCTGAGTACGGATATGGATATTCTGGCGATCGGCAATTGCATTTTGCGCAAGGAAGCGCAACGTCACCGGATGACGCCCGACATGCATCTGTCGAATTATGAACTGGACTAGCGAATGACCGGCTCTTTGGCAAAACTGGAACAGCCGCAGGAAGACATCCAGTCCTGGCCGCCATCCGGCCGGGACTGGATGGACGACGTTTTTATCTGCCCGAAAACGGGCGGAACCTTGCACGACGGATATGTTGTCGAGGACGGCATCCTGCGGGCCTTCGTGGATGACGAGGCCGAAACAGACCGGGTTAGCGGAACCGTAAAAAGCTTTTACGAAGACGCGCCGTTTCCGAACTACAATGACTTCGACAGCATAGGCTCATTCATCAAAAGCGCCCGATCCAACATCTTCGTGAAGATGTTGGGCGGGGAGATCGCGAAGGGCCAGGTCGTGCTGGAGGTCGGCTGCGGCACGGGCCAGCTTTCCAATTATCTTGCCGCCACTTCGTTCGCGCGAGTCATCGCGGCCGACATGACCATGGCGTCGCTGCGGCTTGGCGTTCGGTTCGCGAGAAACAATCATATTTCCCGCGTAAGGTTTGTTCAGATGAATCTTTTCCGGCCGTGCATCAGGCCGGGAACCGTCGATGTCCTTATTTCAAACGGCGTTTTGCACCACACGGCCGATACGCGCAAGGCCTTCGGCTGTGCCGCGAAACTGGTCAAGAGCGGCGGGCATCTCGTGATCGGACTGTATAACACGATCGGGAGACTGCATACCGATATGCGGCGGTCCCTTTACAAGGCGTTCGGGCCATCCGTTCTCGGGCTGGATCCGCATCTTCGGAAAAATATTTCACCGGAGAAGCGCCGGGCGTGGATTCGCGATCAATACGAACATCCGTGCGAGCGCAAGCACCGGATGGACGAGGTGCTGCGCTGGTTCAGCGAGGAGAATGTCGAGTTTGTTTCATCCGTTCCCAGCATCGGCGAACCGTTCAGCGATCGGGAGAGACTGTTCGAGAAGCGATCGCCGGGATCGCGCGCCGAGCGTTTTTTGGCCGAAGCCGGAATGCTGTTTGGAAGTTATGGCGGCGAAGGCGGCCTGTTCATCATGATTGGCCGAAAAAAATAAACTGCAGACGCAACCGGAACATGAAAATCTTTGGCAAATGGGCGGATCTTGCCCTCATCAAATTTCCGGTGTTTTTGCCGATCGCGTATCTGTCGATTCTGTTCGGTTTGCCCGAGGCCGGCCCCATGCTTGCTCTCGCCACGATGATTATCCTGGCCGAGCCGCATTTCGGCGCCACGTGGACTATCTTTTTCGATCGAAGGCTGAGGGAATACGCGAATTCAAGAAAGACAGCCTTCGTATGGGCGAGTGTCTTTCTTGTCCTCGTGTCCGTATTTCTGTTTGTTTTTTTTACAGCCCGCTTTTTACCTGATGTTTTTTGCCCTGAATATTTATCATGTCACCAGGCAGAGCGTGGGTGTCTGCAAGCTGTATTCACGGGACGCTGACGAAAAGAAATTTCAGGAGCGCATGATATATATTTTTAATTCGGTCGCGGCCTTTATCGCGATTGCCTATTTGATGGTAGGGGCGATAGACGGTAAAATGGCCGCCATGGCCGGAAGCGCATATCTGGCGGCGATTCTGGCCGTGTCCCTTTACCAGCAGGCAAAATACAAAAATCTGGAAAATACCCTCACGACGGTCACCGGCTTGATCATTTTTGCTCCGGCGTTTTTCGTGGACAAGCCGATCCATGCAATTCTGGCGGGCGTGACGATGCATTATAGCCAATACATCTGCTTCACCCTGAAGCTGTATGCGAAAAAGGCGCAGAAGACGCAGGAAGGGCCGTTGGCGCCAGCGGCGCTTGTTCGTCCTGCTTCCATCGCAAAATTCTTTCTTGTGATAGCGATATATGGGGGCCTTGCGGTGCTGATGACGTATTCTTTCTCCGATCGCGAAGTCCCGCTGAAATATCTCATCCTGATTCCCATGCTCGGCCAGATATTGCATTTTTATCTCGACGGCCTGCTTTGGCGCTTTGGTCGCCCGGAGCTTCGGGAGTTCAATCTGAAATATCTGGTATCCTGATGCCTGAACCGGGGCGAGGCCCGACGCCGGTGCGGGAATATTATGGAAGCGGACGGGCAAATCGTGGCCACAGGCAAGGCGCGCTCCGGCTGCGGACCGGTCCGGCCGTTCGGCCGGACTGAAATCCGGCCCGCCCGGCATTAGACCCTTCACGCATGCCTTCGCCTGCATTACGCTGCGGCCGACATCGTCCGATCCACCAGGCCCGCCCGCGCTTATTCCATGACATCGCCTTCATGCCCTCCGCGTATCCTGCCGGTCGATTTCTGGCGAGGCGTCTGCCTGCTGATGATTTTCGTCAACCATATTCCGGATAATCCCTTGTCTTTTTTCACCCTGCGTAACTGGGGGTTCTCGGACGCGGCGGAAATATTCGTGTTTCTTGCGGGGTTCAGCGCGGCGTTGTCGTTCGAAAAATATTTCCGCAAGGGCGGCTTTTTATGCGGCGTGCTGCGGGTGGCGCGGCGCACATGGCAGCTGTTCTGCGCCCATGTGCTGCTTATTTTTGCGCTGTCGCTGGTGATCGCCGTCGCCGGCATTTTCACGGACAGCAAGCCGATCATGGAACAGCTTAATTTTTCGCCGTTCTTTGTCGAGACGGACGTAGCGATTCTGCGTCTGGTGCGCCTGCAATACATGCCGAGCATGACGGACATACTGCCGATCTATATTGTCTTCGTCGCGATGTTTCCGGCCATATGGCTGCTGATGCGGTTTTCGCCCTATGCGGCGCTGGCGGCATCCTTCGCGATGTGGCTTTGGACGAATGCGACGGGATACAGTTTCCCCAATTACCCCGAAGGGTCGACGTGGTTTTTTAATCCCCTGGCCTGGCAGTTCATGTTCGTGGCGGGGGTTTTCGTCGCCAATCACGGAAACAGGGGAGCGGACATCCTGCGCTCCAGATTCCTTGTGTTTCTGTCAGCGGGCGTGGTGCTTGCCGGCATTCTGGCCGCCGCGCCCTGGGTGCATTACGTGCCGTGGTCGGGGGTGCGCCTGATTCCGGCCGAATATTTGTCTCTGGACAACAAAGGCAACCTGTCCGCCGTGCGAATCTTGCATTTCGCGGCTCTTCTGTTTCTGGCGGCCCGCCTGTTGCCGCGCGCGGGCGGTGTCTGGAAAACGCCGGGCGCCCGACTGATGATCGCCGTGGGGCAGCAGCCTTTGCCGGTCTATTGCATGGGGGTTGTGCTGGCGCAATCGGCACATATTTTCCTGCGCATGCGCGGGGCCGGCATGGCGGAAACGATCCTGGTCGTCGCGGCGGGGATGGCGGCGCTTGTCGCCTTGGCTCTTGCGCTTAAAAAGTCACTCGTCATACTGCGCCGTGCAGACCTTCAGCCGACAGGGGTGTCGCCATGAGCATCGGGTTGTTTTCGAGAACGGGTTTAGGGGTGTTATCGTTCGTTCTGGCGGTCGCCGGCCTGTCCCTGCCGGCCCATGCCGCCGCCGCGACACTGG
Organism: Bdellovibrionales bacterium; assembly: GCA_050248075.1. Taxonomy (GTDB): domain Bacteria; phylum Pseudomonadota; class Alphaproteobacteria; order UBA9219; family UBA9219; genus JBFWTA01. The sequence continues at coordinate 13,562 of JBFWTA010000001.1, forward strand.
TTTCGCCGTTTTCGGGCTGGGGTTACAGCGTGCTGGCGGTTTTCGGCCTTGCCTATGCGCTCGTTTTCGCCGAGGAACGCCTGCATCTCCGCAAATCGAAGCCGGTTCTGGTGGCGGCGGGAATAATCTGGATTTTCGTCGCGCTGGCTTATGCGGAAAGAGGCCACGGCGACCGGGCCGCCGAGATCCTGCGCCATAACGCGCTCGAGTATGCCGAGCTTCTGTTCTTCCTTCTGGCCGCCATGAGTTACATTAACTCCATGGTCGAGCGCGGTGTGTTCGACCTCTTGCGCCAGCGGCTCGTTTCGGCGGGATTTTCCTATTACAAGCTGTTCTGGGTAACCGGCATCCTAGCCTTCGTCATATCGCCGATCGCCGACAACCTGACAACGGCGCTGGTAATGGGAACGGTCGTTCTGGCCGTGGGCGGCAATCACCGGAAATTCATCACCGGCGCCTGCGTCAATATCGTGGTCGCCGCGAATGCCGGCGGCGCCTTTTCGCCGTTCGGCGACATCACGACCCTGATGATCTGGCAGAAAGGCGTTGTTTCGTTCGGCGAGTTTTTTGCGCTGTTCGTTCCGTCGCTGGCGAACTGGCTGGTTCCCGCCGCCTTGATCAGCATCACCATGCCGAAGGGAAAACCCAAGGCCGGCGGCGACGATGCCGTCGTGAAGCGGGGCGGTTTTACGATCGTCGCACTTTTCCTGCTGACGATTTCGGGGACGGTTCTTCTGCATCACATGCTGGAACTGCCGCCGTTTCTTGGCATGATGCTCGGGCTCGGTATGCTCAAGGTCTACGGTTATTTTCTGCACCAGATGGAGACGAAGCTGGCGGGGGGCCGGGCGGCGAGCGGCAAAACCGGCATGTCCTTCGAGGACACCGCGATGCCGCAACAGGTCGGCAAGCCCTATGATGCATTCGACAGCCTGCGCGAGGTGGAGTGGGATACGTTGCTTTTCTTCTACGGCATCATTTTGTGCGTCGGCGGGCTGGGGGCGATGGGGTATCTGGAACTGCTGTCGCGGTTCCTTTATGTCGATCTTGGGGCAACCGCCGCCAATATCACGATCGGCATTCTGTCGGCCATTGTCGATAATATTCCACTTACTTTTGCCGTGCTCAGCATGCAGCCCCAGATGGATATGGGGCAATGGCTTTTGCTGACGCTGACGGCCGGAACCGGCGGCTCGCTGCTGGCCATCGGTTCGGCAGCGGGCGTGGCGCTGATGGGACTGGGGAAGGGAGGCTATACATTTGCTTCCCATCTTAAATGGACATGGGCCATTCTGCTGGGGTATGGCGCCAGTGTCCTTGTGCATATACTTTTGAACAAGGGTTTGTTTACCGGCGGATAACCGGCGGGTTATCCGATCTTTGCCTGAAACAGCGTGCCCAGCCCTTCATGGGTCAGCATTTCGGCGAGAATGGCCCAGGGGGTGAAGCCATCAATGATGGCGACGCCGCCGACGCCTTCTTTCACCACCCATAAGGCACTTTCGACTTTCGGGATCATACCGCCGGTGATGACGCCTTCGGCGATAAGCTGGGACGCCATTTCCTCGTCGATGGCGGGGATGCGCTTGCGGCGCTGATCAAGCACGCCGGCGACGTTGGTGACGAGGATCAGGCGCTTGGCGGCGAGCGCGATGGCGACGGCCATTGCGTAATCGTCGCCGTTGATGTTGTAGAGCGTCTTGCCGTCGCGGCCGAGGCCGACGGAATGCAGCACGACGATGCGGCCCTTGTCGAGAACGCGCTTGAGCTCGTCGGCCGAGACGGCGACCGGCTTGCCGCTCCGATTATGCTCGGCGGCGTCAGGGTCGATGGGCGCGGCCTGCACGAAATAGCGCGGATGGCGCGCGGCGATGAGGATTTTTTCCTTACGGCAGCCTTCTTCCACGAGCGCGGCCGCCACCTTGCGGTTCATCTCGTTCATCACGCTGCGGACCACCTGCATGGCGCGCGGCGAGGTGATGCGGCGGCCGTCGAGCGATTTTTCGATCTCGATTTTCTTTTTTCGCAAGGCCTGGTCGATCTGCGGCCCGCCGCCATGGATAAGCACCACGCGGACGCCGTTGGCGCGCAGGAATTTAACCTGCCTCGCGATCTTGGTGAGGAAATATTCGTCTTCGGCGATCGAATTGCCGCCGATTTTGATGACGATGGTGCGATGCTCGTAGGCATCGAGCTCATTCATCAGTTCGCCGATTTGCTCAAGCGTCGGAGTTTTTTTCTTCATAGCATTCCATGGCCAGCCGGGATTCCTTACTTCTTTTGGTCAAGGAATTCCCGCAAGGCAAGAAAAACTTTATCGGCGCTGAGCCCGGCCAGCGGCGCGCCGCGCAGCCAGCGGGCACGCGGCCCGTGCGGAGCAGACCATTCAGCGTCGACCTTGTCCGACATGAGGCCCAGCGTCGGCACGCCGAGGGCCGCCGCGATATGCATGGGACCTGTATCGTTGGCGACCACGCAGACGGCGCGGCGCATGATGCCGGCAAGCTCCGGAATGCTTGTGCGGCCGGAATAATCGGCAACCCCCGGGACCACGGCGCAGATGGCGGCGATGGCGTCCTTGTCCTGCCGGGTGCCGACGGCGATGCTGGCGATGCCTTGCGCCTGCAGTTTTTGCGCGAGTACGGCGAAATGGGCGGGCGGCCAGCGTTTATACTCTCGATGCGGGGCGGAGCCGGGCACCAGCACGGCATAACGGGCCGGAAGGTTCAGCATGTCCACGGGAGCATTCAGCCAGCCGAGATCGGCCGGCGGCTGTGTCGGCACACCGGCAAGCCTTAACTGGGCCGACACGAATTCGGTGTAATGCATGCCTTTCTGCGGCGGGTCGAAGCGCGGCAGGCGGCAGAAGGGTGCATTGCCCGACCATTGGGGACCGAAGGGGCCGCCGAGCAGGGCATAAAGGATGTTCTGGCGGCGCTTGCCCTGAAGGTCGTAGACGAGGTCGGGGCGGAAGTCGCGGATATCGCGGATCAGCTGGAACCACTGGCCGGGCTGAAGGGCGGAAGGGCGCGGGTCGATAATCAGCCGGTCGAACCAGGGCATGGGATGGGCGAAATGGGCAAAGCCGGGCATGGTGAGAAGGGCGATCTCGGCGCCGGGATGCGCCTGCCGGATTTCATGGAAGGCCTGGAAGCACAGCACCAGATCGCCCAGCGCACCGAGGCGGATTACAAGGATGCGGCGGAGGGAAGTCATTTCGGCACAACCTTCGAGACCTCTTCGTAAACTTCCAGCGTATGGCCGGTCATGCGTGCCGTGGTGAAATTCCTGCGGACATGATCGGCGGCGGTTCGGGCCAGCAGGGTGCGGGCTTCGGGCGACAGGCTGAGGATATCGGCGAGGGCGCGGGCCAGCGCCTCGGCGTCGCCCGGCGGCACCAGCCAGCCGGTCTTGCCGTGGACGACGCTTTCGCGTGCGCCGCCATGGTCGGTGGCGATGACGGGGCGACCCATGGCCTGCGCCTCGATGATCACCCGGCCGAAGCCTTCGGGGCGCGTCGAGGGCGATACCACGATATCGGCCAGCATATAGGCGGCGGGCATGTCGCGGCAGTCGTCGGCCAAGCGAACGATGCCGCCGATGCCCTTTTGATCTGCAAGGCTGCGGATGTCCTTGCGGCAGGAACCATCCTCGCCCCCCACCATCATGCACACGATGCCGGTGCGGTTAAGTTTGGCCAGGGCGTCAACCAGAACCAGATGGCCTTTCCAGCGCGACATGCGGCCCGGCAGCATGATTACCGGCATGCCGGGAGGCAGTTTCCATTGCTCGCGCAGGGTCGAGACGCGGTCGGGGCTGACGGCGGCGGTGTCGAAACGGGCGGTATCGACGCCGCGGGGAATGATACGGAGCCTGTCCTCCGTCACGCCATAGACGGATCTGGCGTAGTCGCCGACGAATTGCGAGATCGCGATCACCCGGTCGCCGCGCGCCATGACGGAATTATAGAAACGCTTGGGCGCGGAGCCCGCGCCGTAGGCGTTGTGAAACGTGGTGACGAAGGGTTTGCGCGCCAGATAGGCGGCGCCCCAGGCGCTCCAGGCCGGGGCGCGGCTGCGGGCGTGGACGATATCGACATCGTTGCGCCAGATGGCGGAGGCGATGCGTTCGACATTACGGTAAATGGTGAAGGGGCTTTTAGAGGCCAGGGGCAGTTCGATATGCGTGCCGCCAGCGGCTTCGATCTCCTTTACCATGGGCCCGCCGGAAGAGGCGACCAGCGCCTTGTGGCCGGCGGCGACCAGCGCGGCGGCAACCTCGACCGTGCCGCGCTCGACGCCGCCTGTAACAAGCGCCGGCAGGACCTGCAGGACGGTGAGAGGGCGTCGGGTCATGCGGTCCGCCCTGTTCCGGATTTCATTGCGACGCCGAGAACCGTTTCGGCGGCTTTTTCGGATGGAATGAACTGGCCGGACCCCAGCCAGGCTGCGACATCGCCAAGCCCGGCGATCTGTTCGCCGCGCGCCGCGTCGTCGGTGAGAAGGCGATGCACGGCATCCGCAAGCCTTTCGGGCGTGCAGTCGTCCTGCAGCAGTTCAGGCACGACCATGCGGTCATGCATAAGGTTCACCAGATTGGCGTATTTGATCTTGATAAAGCGGCGGTAGAGGAATGCCGTGAGCGGGCTGATTTTATAGGCGATGACGGCGGGCAGCCGCGCCATGGCAAGTTCGATCGCCACGGTGCCGGAGCAACTGAGCGCGGCTTTCGAGGCGGCGAAGGCGTCGTATTTATCGGCGTCGACGCGGATTATTTCAGCCGGTACCGGCCAATCGCGGACCTGGCCGGCGACATAGGATTCCATATTGGGCGTTACCGGAATGACGGCCTGCACATTCGGGTGCAGACGGTGAAGCCGAATGAGAGTCTCGCGATAGATCGGCATGAGGCGCGTGACTTCGCTCATGCGGCTGCCGGGCAGGACGGTCAGGAGCGTCGCGCCCGCCGGAACGGCATGCGCCGCGCGGAAGCGTTCGGCGCTGCCGGCGCCGGCGGCGCTTTCGACGATGGGGTGGCCGACAAAGGTGCAGGGCAGGCCTTCGCGGGTGAAATAGGGCGGCTCGAAAGGCAGCAGGGCGAGAAGATGGTCGAGGAATTGCGCGACCTTGCGCGCGCGGCCGGGGCGCCAGGCCCAGACGGTGGGGGCGACATAATGGATGAGGGGAATGCCCTGCCCTTTTAATTGCCGCGCGACGCGGAACGAAAAGTCGGGGGCGTCGATGGTGATCAGCGCGGCCGGACGGCGGCGGCGGATTTCCCGGATCGTCTGGCGCATGCGGCGCAGCAGGTGCGGCACATGGCGCAGCAGCTCGAACAGGCCGAAATGGGCGAGTTCTTCCTGCGCAAACAGGAGGTCCATGCCTTCCGCCCGCATGCGCGGGCCGCCGATGCCGGCAAAACGTACCCCGCCGTTCAGGTTTTTCTTGAGCGCTTGCATCAGGCGCGCCCCAAGCAGATCGCCCGAGGCTTCGCCGGCGATGAGGAAGAAGAGAGGGGCTTCAGGCATCGGCATTGTCCGTCAATGCGAGGCCAAGAATGAACAGGCCCTGCCCATCGGCCAGGACCACGGTCTTTTCGCGGTCGATGATGAGGCTGCGGCGGGCTTCGACAGCGATGCCGCGCAAGCCTGCGGCGGCGGCGGCAGTTACGGTGTCGGGGCCGATGGTCGGCAGGTCGTAGCGGTTGTCCTGCTGCGGCTTGGCGATTTTGACCAGTACGCCGCCGGGACCTTCGCGGCGCAGGGTGCCGCTGCGGACGATCAGGGCGTCGGTGCCTTCGATGGCTTCGACGCCTAGCACGATACCCTGTTGAATAATGACGGACTGGCCGATATCCAGCGTGCCGAGGGCGCGGGCCACCTGAAGGCCGCGGGCAATATCCTGCCGCGCGTCATTGTCGGGGGCTTCACGGGTCAGCAGGCCTTCGGGCGCCAGAAGATCGGTGAAAATATCCTGCACGCCGATGACGCGCATGCCGGATTCGTCCTCGATCGCCTTGCCGACGGCGCGCAACAGGGCATCGTCGCCCAGCATGTTCATGCCGATTTTGGTAAGCACCTTGATCGCCAGCCAGTCGGGCTTGATTTCCATGAGCGAGGGGCGGCGCACGCGGCCGATCATGACGGCTTCCTGCAGTCCGTGCCGGGCGGCGAGGTCCTTCAGTTTCGATCCGGCGCCGAGCGGCAGCCACACATGCGGCAGGTCTTTGGCCAGATCCGCATCGGCCTGGCCCTGCAGGCAAATGACAAAAAATTCGCGGCCCATTCTCTGGCAGGCGGCGATGAGGTGGCGCGGGGCATTGCCGCCGCCGGCGATAATGGCGAGTTTGGGGAAGCTCATGCGGCTCCCCTATTCATCCTCGTTTTTGGGCTGGCACAGAGGCCGGTCGGAGGAGGTCCGGATGAATTCGACAATACGCTCCACCTGCGTCTGGTTTTTGTAATGCATGGCCATTTCCTCGAGCCGCTCGGCGAGAGTGCCTTCGGGCGCGAAGAGCATGCGATAGGCGGCGCGCAGGTCGCGCACGTCGTCGCGACTGAAACCACGACGCTCCAGCCCGACAAGATTGAGCCCCGCGAGATGTGCGCGTTCGCCTTTGACGAGGCCAAAGGGAATGACGTCCTTTTCGACGCCCGACATGCCGCCGATGATGGCGTAGTCACCGATGCGGACGAACTGATGCACGGCCGAGAGGCCGCCGACGATCACGTAATTGCCGACGGTGACATGGCCGGCCAGCGTGGCGTTGTTGGCGAGAATGACATGATTACCCAGCTGGCAGTCATGTGCCACATGGGAGCCGACCATGAAAAGGCAGTCGTCGCCAACGCGTGTCACCATAGTGCCGCCTTCGGTGCCGGGGTTCATCGTCACATGTTCGCGGATCTGGTTGCGGGCGCCGATTTCGAGCGTCGAGGGCTCACCCTTATATTTTAAATCCTGCGGGCGGTGGCCGAGCGAGGCGAAAGGATAGATGACCGTATCGGTGCCAATGCGGGTGCGGCCGTCAACTACCACATGGGCAACGAGTCGCACGTTGTCTTCGAGCGTGACATCCGGGCCGACAATGCAATAGGGGCCGATGTTTACGCCGGCGCCAAGGCGGGCGGCGGGATCAATCACGGCCGTGGGATGGATATCGGCCTTGCCGTTATCCGTTTTGATTCTTGTCGTCGGCATTCGCAACCAGCATGGCAGTATAAACGGCATCGGCGCACAGCACGCCATCGACATAGGCTTCGCCGCGAAACTTCCATACGTTGCCGCGCTGGCGTTCTTTTTTGACTTTTATATGCAGCTGGTCGCCCGGGCCGACCGGCTTGCGGAAATGGGCGCTTTCAATCGACATGAAATACACGACATGCGTTTCGCAGCTTACGCCATCGAGCGAGGCGACGACGAGCGTGGCGGAGGTCTGCGCCATCGCTTCGATGATCAGCACGCCCGGCATGATGGGATGGCCGGGAAAGTGGCCCTGGAAAAAAGGTTCGTTCGACGTGACGTTCTTGATGCCGGTGCAGCTTTCGCCTTTCACGACGTCAACGACGCGGTCGATCATCAGCATCGGGTAACGATGCGGGATGCGGTCCATGATACCCTTGATATCTATGGTATCGCTGGGATTTGGCTTTTTCATAAAATCTACTCCACGCCTCGTCCGGCGCGTTGGGATCAGGGCCGATTGTTGGGCAATAAGGCATTTTAGCGCGGCCGGGCCTATGCTTTCAATAGGCCGTAGGGGCTAGGGAGAGGGCGGCTTAAGCGTTTCGTCCGACTTGTCCTCCGGAGGCATTTTGACGGTTACCTGCGGAAGCTTGTCGTTAAGCTGGGCAAGCACCTCGTCCGTGAGATCAAAAGACGGGTCGCTCCAGACCATTTGCTGTTTCGTAAGCACGATATTGGCACCATGTTGCCGGGCAATCTCGTTAACCACTTTCAGAAGCCCGTCCCGCACGGCATTCATTGAGTCGCTGAAAGCCTGGTCGAGCACCTTGCGGCGGGACTGCACGTGACGTTCGACGGTCAGAAAACGCTGGCGCAACAGCTGTTCGCGGTCGGAATAGGCGTCGGGCTTAAGCTGGTCGCGCGATTTGTTGAGATCCTGCTCCGCTTTGCGCAATTCGTTTTCTTCCTTGCTGATGGCGGCCTGAAATTTGGCGCGGTGGCTTTCAAGCTGTTTTTGCACGCTTTGGGCAGCAAACGATTCATCGAGAATGCGCTGCACATCGACGACCGCGATAACCGGCGGCGATAATTTTTCGGGCGTTTTTGCCATAGCGAATGGCGTCGCGCAGGCTGCCGCCAAAAACAGCGCGGCGGAAAAAAGATGCATGACGCGGCGGCTGAAATCAACCATGGGCCGACCTTTCGCGGGAAGTATGAAGATACCGGTTAAAAAGTGGTGCCAAAACTGAAATGAATGTGCTGGAGCTTATCGTAAGATTTATAGATCACCGGATGGGCATAATCGATCCGGACGGGGCCGAACGGCGACTGCCATGTCACGCCGATGCCGGTGCTGAGTCGCAAGCTTTCATCCATGGCAACCTGATCGCCCGGAGGCGCCGTGACCGAGCCGCCGCCCAGGGTGCCGCCTTCGACAAAGAACCGGCCCTTAAGCCCGAATTCCGGCGGGAAGGGGGTTGGGGTGATCAGTTCGATCGTCCCGCGCGAGAAGCGGTCGCCGCCCAAAGCGTCCTGGTTGCTGTCCGATAGATCGCGGGGCCCAATGCCGGCATATTCGAAACCACGCAGGGTGTCGCCGCCAAGGAAGAAGCGCTCGTTGATCTTGGTGGGGCCGTTAAGACCCCATATCTGGCCGACTTCCGCGGTGCCGCTGACGGTCCATTTCTCCGCGATCGGATAGTATTGCGTGCCGCCAGCGCGAACACGAGCCCATTTGCGCGATCCGCCGGCGCCGGCGACATCGGTGTTGAGGTGAGTGAAGAAACCTTTTGTAGGCTCCAATTTACTGTCGCGCGTGTCGTAATTAAGTTCCTGGCCAAAGGACGATGTGGTTGTCGTGCCTTGCTGCTGCTGAATAAAAAGCGAAGCGGTGCTCGGGATATCCTCGATCGTATCGTGGTGAAAAGTGTAATTGACTTTCTGACGCAGTTCCTGAGACAGCGGATATCCCATGCGCAGGGCAAAACCGGTGCTGGTCTGGCTGTAGGAGCTCAGATCCTGGTTGTCGGTCTGGGTGCGGAAGGCATCGACGCCCGCAGAAAGATCTCGGTCCAGGAAATAGGGCTCCGTGAAGCTAGTATTGACCTGTTTCGTGCGGCCCGAAATCGTGGCGCCGAAGCGGACATCCTGGCCGCGGCCCATGAAATTGCCTTCATGAATATTGAAATCGCCCAAGGGGCCGTCGGTGGAGGAGAAGCCGGCACCGATCGATATTTCGCCGGTCGATTTTTCCTTCACATCCACTTTGACATTGGCGCGGTCAGGCTGACCGCCATCGACAGGGGTAACCTTGACCGTTTCAAAGAAGTTAAGGTCTTTCAGTTTCTGTTCGGACAGGTGGATTTTTGTGGCGCTGAACGGGTCGCCTTCGGCCAGGCGCATTTCCCTGCGGATAACCTTGTCGACGGTGCGCGAATTGCCGTTGATGTCAATGCGGCTGATATAGACGCGTTCGCCCTGCTTGACGTCAAAAATAATGTCGACGGTATGCGTATCCTTATGCTTGTCCGGCTGAGGCACGATATTGGCGAAGGCATATTGCTTGTCGCCGAGAACGGTGCTGAGGGTGGTAACGGTCTTGTCGATACGGTCGGCGGAATACCAGTCGCCCTCGCGGGCTTTCAGGTACTGGCGCAGCTTGCCGCCGTCGAGGCCCTTGATCTCGCTTTTGACATCGATCTTGCCGAATTTATAGCGCGGGCCTTCCTCGATCGTGAAGGTGATAAAGAAATCCTCGCGGTCGGGGGTAAGTTCGGCCACCGCGGACAGAACGCGGAAATCGACATAGCCTTCGTTCAGATAGAAGCGGCGCAGCAGTTCCCTGTCGTAATTGAGGCGGTCGGGATCGTAATAGTCGGTGTTGGAGAAAAAGCGCCACCACGCGCTTTCGCGCGTGCTGATCGCCTGATGCAGTTCGCCGTCGTCGTAATGCTCGTTGCCAACGAATTTGATGCTGCGGATGCCGGTGCGGCTGCCTTCGGTGATTTCGAAAACGAGATCCACGCGGTTCTGGGCAAGCTTGACGATCTTGGGCTCGACGACAGCGGCGAAACGGCCCTGACGGCGATAGACATCCAGAATGCGCTGCACGTCGCGCTGGACGCGCGGAAGGGTATAAACGAGACGCGGCTTGAGTTGGATTTCCTTCTCCAGATCTTCCTTCGAGATGGCGTCATTGCCTTCGAACGTTATGCGGTTGATGATCGGATTTTCCGTCACCTTCACCATAAGCGTCGAGCCTTGCATGGCGATGTTGATGTCGGCGAACAGGCCGGTGGCATAGAGCGCCTTGAGCGAGGAGTCGATCTTGTCCTGGGTGACGTGATCGCCTTTGGCAAAAGTGAGGTAGGATGTGACGGTTTCGGGTTCGAGGCGCTCGGTGCCTTCGACGCGAATTTCGCCGATTGCGTTGCCGGCGGATGTCATGGCCATTTGCTGGGCCTTGGCCGGTCCGGTAACGGAAAAGACGAGCAGGCCGGCGAGTGCGGCAAGACGGCAATAATGAAACCGGGAATTTATCGGCATGAACAGGAGGGCCCTGATTCTGTAAAACAGAGGCGCAGAGTAGAAAATAACCCTGCATCGCACAAGGTCATTCAGGCGGGTGCGGTTATCAAAGAAAAGCCGCGGCGAAGCTTAGCGTTTGTATCTCCAGCGATTCTTCAAGATCGGCCGATGCAGCGGGGCGACAGCCGGGAAAATAGGCCCAGGCTCAGGAAAATAATTGCCGCAGATAGGATATGACCTTGAGGTGCACGAGATCGTTCCATGTTGCAAATACCATGAGCGCCGCGACCAGAACCATCCCGCAATTGGCGCCGGCTTCCTGGATGCGAAGGCTGAGCGGCTTGCCGCGCAGACGTTCCATCAGATAGAAAACGAGATGGCCGCCATCGAGCAGCGGAACCGGGAACAGGTTGATCAGCCCGAGATTGATCGAGATCACGGCGATGAACCAGATAAGGGTGATGGCGCCTTCCTGGGCGATTTTGCCGGACATTTCCGCAATGCGGAGCGGGCCGCCGACTTCTTCGGTGCCGCGGGCCCCGACCACCATCTGGCCGACAGCCTTGAGCGTGCTGGCGGTGAGATTCCAAGTCTCGATAAAGGACTGCCGGATCGCTTCCACGGGCGGCTGCTTGATGTATTCGAGCTTGTCGGAGGTGATGCCGATACGGCCGATCTTGTGCGTTCCGCCGAAATTATCCGTCACGTCGACGATTTCGGGCGTAAGGGTAAATGTAAGATTCTGGCCGGCCCGGTCGACTTCGACGGCAATCGGCGTACCGGGATTAAGCGCTACGATGCGCTTGATGTCTTCAAAGCGGCTTATCGTACCGCCATCGGCTGTAAGCACGCGGTCGCCCGGCTGAATGCCGGCCCTGGCGGCGGCGCTGTTTTCCAATACCCCGCCGATGAGGGCCGGTGTGAAGGGCTGGCCGCTAAACATGAAAAGAAGGGCGAGAACGATGATGGCGAATATGTAATTGGCCGCGGGGCCGGCAACGATCACCGCCATGCGCTTGTTAACGGATTGATGAAAAAAGGAAACGCGCTTTTCGTCATGCGTCATTTCCAGAACCTTGGCGTCGGGAGTGCTGGCGGGATTGGCGTCGCCGAACATTTTCACATAGCCGCCAAGCGGCAGCCAGGACACCTTCCAGCGCGTGCCGCGCTTGTCGGTCCGGCCGAATATTTCGGGACCAAAGCCGAGCGAAAAGGTCTCGATCTTCACGCCACAGCGGCGGGCCACCCAGTAGTGGCCGAATTCATGGACGAATACCACGACGCTTATGACAATAATGAAGGGAATAATGTAATGAATTAAGGTGCTTAGAAGGTGTTCCATGCTGTTGTTCCTTAGTGGGAAGACTCAACCTTACCCTCGGCAGGGTGAATAACAAATTAATTCCGCATTAATCCGAAAAAATGGTTATCTTGCGGCAAGAAAGCGGACGGGCCGGAGGGCTTATCCGCCCGCAGGCGCGGGGACCTCTTATCCCACCATTTCTCCGGCATAAACACGAGCGGCGCGGTCCGCTTCGCGCAAGACATCGAGATCGCTCAGATTTGTCGGCGGCGCGGAATTCAGCACTTTTTCGTTGATGCGCTCGATGTCAAGGAACCTGATTTTTTTATCGAGGAAGGCCTGAACGGCAACTTCGTTGGCGGCATTCAGCATCGCCGGGGCGATCCCGCCCTTGTTCATGGCTTCACGCGCGAAGCGCAGCGCCGGGAATTTATCGGGATCGGGTGATTCGAAAGTGAGCTGGCCGAGCCGGGCGAGGTCGAGCTTCGCCGCCGGCGTGGCCATGCGGTCGGGCCAGGCGAGCGTATAGCCGATCGGCGTGCGCATATCGGGCGTGCCCATTTGTGCCAGCACCGAGCCGTCTTCGTATTCGACCATGCTGTGGATGACGGATTGCGGGTGAACGATCACGTCGATCTTTTCGGCGGGCATCTGGAAAAGGAAGTGGGCTTCGATAACTTCCAGCGCCTTGTTCATGAGCGTGGCGCTGTCGATAGAAATCTTGGCGCCCATGCTCCATACAGGATGTTTGACGGCCTGTTCGGGGGTGACTTTGGCCATTTCGGCGCGTGACGCGGTACGGAACGGCCCGCCGGAAGCGGTAAGAATAAGGCGCGAGATGGCTTCGCGGCGTTCGAAATCGAAGACCTGCCAGATGGCGTTATGCTCGCTGTCGACCGGCAGAAGCCTTGCGCCGGCTTCGGCGGCGAGCTTCATCATGAGGGGGCCGGCGCAGACCAGCGTTTCCTTGTTGGCGAAAGCGATAATGGCGCCGCGCCGGGCGGCGGCGAGGGTCGACGGCAAGCCCGCGGCGCCGACAATGGCGGCCATGACCCAGTCGCTGTCGGCCTGCGCGGCTTCGACGACGGCCCGTTCGCCGGCGGCCACGGCAATGTTGGTATCGCCGAGCGCGGTCTTGAGCGCTTCATACTTGCTTTCATCGGCGATGACGGCGAGTTCCGGCTGCAGCAGGCGGGCCTGTTCGACAAGCTTTTCGATATTTTGTTTGGCGGTAAGCGCGACCACTTCGTATTTTTCCGGCGCGCGGGAAATAAGATCGATTGTCTGGCAGCCGACCGATCCGGTGGACCCGAGAATGGATACGCGGCGGCGCTTCGATGCTGGATTTAGCGCTTCGATTTTTGCCTGCATGACACTCATTTTCGACCTGTTCGTTACAATATATCTATGGCGCGCCGAAGCGTCCGGCGCCGACCGCCCAGCATAGCAGGGCAAATGAACTAACGGCGAATATCAGCCCGTCGATCCGGTCAAGGATGCCGCCATGGCCGGGGATAAGATTGCCGCTTTCCTTGACGCCGGCGCGCCGCTTCACCCATGATTCGAACAAATCGCCGATTTGCGAGAGGATAGCGAGGCTGGCCGAAAGAACAACGGCCATGCCGGGCGGGGGCAGGACGCCGATTATTGCTGCGACCATAGCATAACCGAACATGCAGGCGAGCACGATTCCGCCGAAAAGCCCGGCCCATGTTTTATTGGGGCTGACGCGCGGCGCGAGTTTTGGACCGCCGATCAGCCGGCCGGCCACATAAGCGCCGATGTCGGTGCCCCACACGACGGCAAGTAGATAATAAATGTAGGTGCGGCCATCGACCGGTATGTCGCGGATGTAAAGCAGTGCAAGACCGAAACCGCAGACATAGGGTATGCCCAGCAAACGCAGTTTAAAATCGGCGCGGGTGAGATTCAGCCATTCCTGCGTAGCCAGCGCCACCGCCGCGACGACGACAAGGACGTAAAGCACGCCGCCAAAATAGACGGCAAGCAGGACGAGGGGGGCCAGCACCAGCGATGAGATCAGGCGCAGACGCAAATTCGCGATATCGAAAGTCATAGTTTTAAAGATCAGCCGTGATTGACGGTGGTGCCATAACGGCGCTCGCGGCGCTGGAATTCGTCAATGGCCTGGGCAAGATGCTCGCCGGAAAAATCGGGCCACAGCACATCGAGGAACACGAATTCGGCATAGGCCGATTGCCAGAGCAGGAAATTGGAAATGCGCTTTTCGCCGCTGGTGCGGATCACGAGATCGGGATCGGGCATGCCGCCGGTGGACAGAAAAGATTGAACGACGTGTTCGTCGATCGCGTCGCTTTGCAGTTCGCCGCGTTGCACGGCCTTGGCGAGGCGCTGGGCGGCGGCTGTGATTTCCTGGCGGCCGCCATAACTGAGGGCAAGCGTAAGCGTAAGCACCTTGTTGTCCTGCGTAAGGTCTTCGGCGTGAATGATGAGGTCAACGATATCGGAAGGTAATTTGGCACGGTCGCCGATAACCTTGATGCGGACACCTTCCTTATGAAGCGTGGCCAGCTCGCTGCGCAGATAGAAGCGCAGAAGCTTCATAAGCTCCTCGATCTCCATCAGCGGGCGGCGCCAGTTTTCCGAGGAAAAACTGTAGAGCGTGAGATGGCCGACGGGAAGCTCCTTCGCGGCTTTCAGCGTCCGGCGCACCGCTTCGATCCCGGCGCGGTGGCCCATGGTGCGTGGCATATTGCGCGCCGCGGCCCAGCGGCCGTTGCCGTCCATGATGATCGCAATATGGAGCTTTTTGTCGCTCATACGGTCGTTATCTCTTTTTCCTTTGCCGCATAGGCTTCGTCGATTTTCTTGATCGCTTCGTCGGTAAGCTTTTGCGTCTTGTCGCTCTGGGTCTTGTGCTCGTCTTCGGAAATCTTGCCGTCCTTCTGTTCTTTCTTGAGCGCGTCCAGCGTATCGCGGCGCACATTGCGCACCGCCACGCGGGCCTGTTCGGCATACTTGCTGGCAATCTTGGCTAATTCTTGGCGGCGTTCGGCGCTGAGTTCCGGGATTGGCACGCGTACCAGTTGGCCGTCCGGCTGCGGGTTAAGGCCAAGCCCTGCGTCGCGGATCGCTTTTTCGACGGCCTTTACAAGCCCCCCATCCCAGACCTGAACGGTAAGCAGCCGCGATTCCGGCACGCCCACGGTGCCGACCTGGCTCAGCGGCATGGCGCTGCCATAGGCTTCCACCTGGATTTTATCGAGAAGGCTGGTTGCGGCGCGGCCGGTGCGCAATCCGCCGAATTCCTTCTTGAGAGATTCGACGGCGCCTTCCATGCGTTGCTTGGTCTGGTCGAGATTCATGGTTAATTTCCTTTCGAATTCCGATGAGAGAGAAAATAGCATTTTAAGGGAGGCGGCAAAAGGCTCATTATAAAAGCGTGAAAATCAAGCTAAACGGCTTCGGTATGCGCGCTTGCTTATAGCGGATACATCGAGGGAGAGTTCATGCCGCTGCGAAAGAAGGTGCTTTCTCTAATATCGGTTGGCGGATTGCTTTTTGGAGGGTGCTCCGGGAACACGCAAAATGTTGGCACTTCCGTGCCGATTACCAAAGCCGACACAACCCCCAGAATAAACGCCGGCCAGGTTTTTAATGACCTGGCAACGTTACGCAGAATGCGAGAAGAATGCCAGGATTTGGAAGAAAGGGGCTGGTGGGCATCCGCCGAATTGTGTCGCAGGGATATGGAGGCTTTTGCACGCCAGTTTTATCGGAACGCCAACAGGCTGGGGGCTCAGGCTCGTTCTTTATTGACGCCCGCTAATCCGTAATAATCGTAAATTTTCCCTGGCCTTGCAGCACCTCGGCGAAGCCGCCGTGGTTGAAGATGGAGAAGACAAGGATGGGGATTTTGCTCTGGCGCGCGAGCGATATGGCGGAGGTGTCCATCACTTGCAAATCTTTCGAAAGCACATCGAGATAGCTGAGTTTATCAAAGCGTTGTGCATCCTTCACCTTGACCGGATCGGCGCTGTAGACGCCATCGACCTTGGTCGCCTTAAGCAGGGCGTTGCACTGCATTTCGGAAGCGCGCAGGGCGGCGGCGGAGTCGGTGGTAAAAAACGGATTGCCGGTGCCGGCCGCGAAAATCACGACGCGGCCCTTTTCCATGTGCCGGATGGCGCGGCGGCGGATATAGGGTTCGCAGACGGTGGACATGGGAATTGCAGAAAGAACACGTGTCTGCACGCCGACTTTTTCAAGCGCGTTCTGCATGGCCAGCGCATTGATGACGGTGGCAAGCATGCCCATGTAATCGGCCGTCGCGCGGTCCATGCCGCTGGCGGCGCCGGAAACGCCGCGAAAAATATTGCCGCCGCCGATCACGGCGCAAACCTCGACGCCCATCTCGATAACGGATTTGATCTCTTCGGCGACACGGTTGACGGTTTCGGGATCGAGCCCGTAATCGCGGCCGCCCATCAGGGCCTCGCCGGAAAGCTTCAGCAGAACGCGCTTGTAGCGCGAGGACGAATTGACAGGAGATGATCTGCCCGGCATGTCGCGTTTCTCCGCCAGATTGCTGGTCATTATCGTGCCCCGGGATTAAAGATTCGCTAGCAAGGCCTTAAATAACATAGTGACGCGGAGTCGTCCAAACTTTAGCGAAGGAATACAGGAGGTTGTTATCGCAACCCCGAGGGAGATGGATTTCCCAGGGAAAGGCGCTGCTTTACCGTCTTTAACGTCTGGCTTGGGCTTAGTCCTGAATTGTCGATGTAATTCCGAAGGCCGATTTTCGGCTGCAGCGCCTTCAGCAATTCATATTGTTTAGTCATGGCCCGCCGCTGCGCCAACCTGGCGCGGCCGACGAGTGCCGGGCCGGGCCGCATATGGACACGGTGAAAGGCGATTTCCATTTCCGGCCTCAGGACAACGACCCTGAAAGCCGGACCAAACAGCTTTTTCAGAAGGGCAATCAGGGCAGGGCTGGGCAGATAATCGATCACGACTTTATTTTTGGCTTTCAAAAGCCTTTTGATCTTTCGGATAATCGCTTGGTGCAGCCGGTCGCGCTTGAAGGCCAGTGTATAGGCGCCCGGTTCCCGTCCGAACAGCCGGCGCCAGATACGGTCGCCATGAATGACGGAAAAGCCATACCGCCGCACGAGTAATTCGGCAATTGTCGATTTCCCTGCGGCGGTTGGACCGGTGAGTAACAGAACGGTTGGTTCCGCCGCCGCCATGGAGAGCCGGCCTTAGCTGGCCATTTTCGCGACTTCCGCCGCGAAATCGTCCTGGGTCTTTTCGATGCCTTCGCCGAGCTGGTAGCGCACAAAGTTAATAAGCTTCACAGGCGCGCCCAGCGTCTTGCCGGCCTTTCGACGACATCCTTGATCTTGCTTTCGCCGTCGACGACATAGGTTTGCTCGAGCAGCTCGACTTCTTCGTAATATTTACGAATGCGGC
>JBFWTA010000002.1:0-29548 GCA_050248075.1 Bdellovibrionales bacterium
CGCACAGTAAATCGTGCTATTCAGGCCTACAACCGCTACCAAACCCCTCATTAGCGCGCCGGTGCCCTGGACATGCCCGGCCGTAACTTCTGCCCTGGGGCAGGGGGTAACCCAAGCTACAGGACATTCAAATGCCCAAACAGAAGACCCATAGCGGGTCGAAAAAGCGTTTTCGCGTGACCGCATCCGGCAAAGTCAAAGCCGGCGCCTCGCACCGCCGCCACTTCATGCGCCGCCGTACCAAGGATTCCAAGCGCGTGTCCCGGAAAGGCATTATCCTTTTCAAGGCCGACGGCGACAATATCGTCAAACATTTCCTTCGTCCGAAGTCATAAGGAGTAACCCATGGCACGCGTCAAACGGGGCGTCACCACGCACGCCCGCCACAAGGAAGTCGTCAAGCTGGCCAAAGGCTATCGCGGACGTTCCTCCACCAATTTCCGCATCGCGATCGAAAAGGTCGAAAAGGCGCTGCGTTACGCCTATCGCGACCGCAAGGCACGCAAGCGCGAATTCCGCGCGCTCTGGATCCAGCGCATCAACGCCGGCGCCCGCGAGCACGGCCTCACCTACGCCCGCTTCATGAACGGCCTGAAACGCGCCGGCATCGAGCTCGACCGCAAGTCGCTTTCCGAACTCGCCATTTCAGAACCGGCGGCGTTTAAGGCCCTGGTCGAAAAGGCGCAATCGTCTCTGAAGGCGTAACCTTAACGTCATCCCGGAAAATTTTTCCGAAGCGTAGCGAAGGAAAAATTTATCCGGGACCCAGTCCGTGTTCCGGCCGGGGGATCATGCGCTTTTATATTCCCAAACCCCGCGGACATTCGATATTTCGGGTCTTTGAAAACCCTGAAACGGGCACGGAAAATACAGCTTATTGAAAAAGCCGATCCTAAATGGGATGATTTGTTTTCCCGGGCTGGTCCGTTCGTGCAATATTGCAAAAATGTTCCGGCGGAACATCCGACTGGGTCCTGGATAAATTTTTCTTCCGCTTCGCTTCAGAAAAATTTTCCAGGATGACGTTATTGTTTGGGAATGGGTAATAAACTTGTGAGCGCCAACGATCTTTCCGTTTTAAAAACCGACATGCTTGTCGCGGTACAGGCCGCGGCCGATGTCGCCGCGCTGGACGACGTGCGGGTGAAAGCCCTCGGCAAATCGGGCAGGATTACCGAGCTGATGAAAACCCTCGGCGCCCTGCCGCCCGATCAGCGCAAGGAACGTGGCGCGGAACTCAATGTCCTCAAAAACGAAATCGCGGCGCAGATCGAGGCCCGCCAGAAACAGCTCGCCGCCGCCGCGCTTGGCGAACGTCTGGAAAAAGAACGTATCGACGTGACCCTCGCGCCGCGGCCCTTACCGGAAGGGCGCGTGCATCCGATCAGTCAGACGATTGACGAGATCGTGACGCTGTTCGCCGCCATGGGCTTCACGGTCGCCAAGGGTCCGGATATCGAAAGCGATTATTACAATTTCACCGCGCTCAATATCCCGCCCGATCACCCGGCGCGCGACATGCAGGCGACGTTCTTTCTGCCGTCCTCCGGCGAACACAAAACCGTGCTGCGCACCCAGACCTCGCCGGTGCAGATACGCACGATGCTGAAATCGAAGCCGCCGATCCGCGTGATCGCGCCGGGCCGCACCTATCGCTGCGACTACGACATGACGCATACGCCGATGTTCCATCAGGTCGAAGGCCTCGTCATCGACGAGGCGACGCATATGGGACATCTCAAGGGCTGCCTGATGGATTTTCTGCGCGCCTATTTCGGCATCAGGGATCTGCCGGTGCGTTTCCGCCCGTCCTATTTTCCTTTCACCGAACCCAGCGCCGAAGTCGATATCGGCTGCTCGCGCAAGGGCGGGGAGCTCAGGCTCGGCAACGGCGGCGACTGGCTGGAAATTCTCGGCTGCGGCATGGTGCATCCGAATGTCCTGCGCAACTGCAACATCGATCCCGACAAATATCAGGGCTTCGCCTTCGGCATGGGCATCGAACGCATTGCCATGCTGAAATACGGCATCCCCGATCTGCGCACCTTCTTCGAAGCCGATCTGCGCTGGCTCAAACATTACGGCTTCCTGCCGCTCGATATCCCGAACCCGGCGTTGAGGGGGTAGGCCATGGCCGTATCTTCTCCCTGGCTTTTATTCACCCATCTCGCTGTGTTCGGCATGGTGGTTTACAGCGCGTGCTTTAAACTGGCCGGCAAAAATATCGAGGCCTTCACGTTCACTCTCATTTTAGGGGCCACCCAAAGTATGCTGCTGCTTGTCGGTGTGCTTGCAGCGAAATACGGATTTGGTACCGATTTGATCGGCGAGATAAGGCCCCGTGAAGTCGGTCTTGCGATCCTGGCGGGGCTGGCTGTCATCGTCATCGATGTCAGCCTGTTCCTTGCTTTCCGTCATGGCACGGCCATCATGACGAATACATATAGCAGCATTGCGCAGATTCTCTTGTTTGCCGTGCTGTCGATCTACCTTTTTCATGAAACGCTGACATTGGCCAAGGGGGCCGGTATCGCCCTTGGCGTTGTTTCGCTTGTTTTGTTGGCCCTGTAATCGGCTGGACCTGAAATGAAATTCACCCTCTCCTGGCTCAAACAGCATCTCGACACCGACGCGCCGCTTCAGGATATCTGCGATACGCTCACGGCTATCGGGCTGGAGGTCGAGGCGGTGCATGACCGCGGGCGGACGCTGGCGCCGTTCATTATCGCGCATGTGCTGACCGCCGAAAAGCATCCGCAGGCAGATCGCCTGAAAGTCACGACGGTCGATACCGGCAAAGAAAAAATCCAGGTCGTCTGCGGCGCGCCGAATTGCCGCGCCGGAATGAAGGCCGTTCTGGCGCGTCCCGGCGACGTCATGCCCGACAGCGGCCAGGCGCTTAAAAAAGGCGTCATCCGCGGCGTGGAATCGCAAGGCATGCTGTGCGCCGCCGACGAACTGAAGCTTCAGGACGAGGAAACCGACGGCATCATCGAGCTGCCCGCCGACGCGCCGGTCGGCGAAAGCTTCGCGCGCTACGGCAATTACGACGACCCGGTGATCGAGATCAATCTTACCCCGAACCGGCCCGATTGCGCCGGCGTGCGCGGCATCGCGCGCGACCTCGCCGCCGCCGGGCTCGGCAAACTCAAACCGCAGGATATCAAAACGCATAAGGGCACCGAGCCGTCGCGCCTCAAGGTCGCGCTCGATTTTCCGCCGGGCGACAATGCCTGCCCGCTCTTCGTCGGCCGCCTGATCCGCAACATCAAAAACGGCCCCAGCCCGCGGGCGCTTCAGGACCGGCTGCGCGCCATCGGCCTGCGTCCCATCTCGGCGCTGGTCGATATTTCCAATTTCCTTACCTTCGATTGCGCGCGACCCCTCCACATGTTCGATGCGAACAAAATCAAGGGCAATCTCTGGGTGCGGCCCGCGCGCGGCGGCGAAAAATTCGCGGCGCTGAACGGTACCACCTATACGCTGGAAGGCGGCATGACGGCCATCGGCGACGACAGCGGCGTCGTCAGCCTGGCGGGCATTATGGGCGGCGCGTCCACGTCCTGCGACGACAGGACGACGGATGTATTCATCGAATCCGCGCTTTTCGATCCGTCGCGCACCGCGCGCACCGGACGGGCGCTGCAGATTCCGTCCGACGCGCGTTACCGTTTCGAACGCGGCGTCGATCCCGCCTTCGCCGTTCCGGGGGCGGAGCTGGCGGTTCAGCTTGTGCTGGAACTCTGCGGCACGCCGCAAACCGTCGTGTGCGAAGCGGAGATCGCCGGAAAAATTCCCGATACGACCCGCAGCTATACGCTCGATCCGAAAACCTGCCTGCGGCGCGCGGGTGTGGATGTTGCCGCTGCCGAACAGGAAAAAATTCTGACGGCGCTGGGTTTCGCGGTGAAACCGTCGGGCGGAAAGCTTTCCGTCACGCCGCCCGGCTGGCGTCCCGATATCGAAGGCGAAGCCGATCTGGTCGAGGAAATCGTCCGTATCAAGGGCTATGACAGCATTCCGGCCACGCCGCTGGCGAACACGCAGGTCATTCCGGCGCCCGCGCTCGATACGTTGGACATGCGCGCCAACGCGGCGCGGCGCGCGCTGGCGGGGCAGGGGCTGATGGAAGCGGTCACCTGGTCCTTCATGCCGGGCGCCGTCGCGGCGCAATTCGGCGGCGGCGATGCCGGACTGAAACTGCTGAACCCGATCAGCGCCGATCTCGATGTCATGCGGCCCTCGATCCTCGGCAATCTCGTGCTAGCGGCGAAACGCAACGCGGATCGCGGTTTCGCCGACGCGGCCCTGTTCGAGGTCGGCCCGGTTTATAAAAACGCGACCCCCGAAGGACAGGAACTGGTCGCCACCGCCCTGCGCGCCGGGTCGACGCCGCGCCAGTGGGCGGCGCCGATGCGGCCGGTCGATGCCTATGACGCCAAGGCCGACGCCATCGCGGCGCTCGCCGCCGCGGGCGCGCCCGTCCAGTCGCTGCAGGTCACCGAAGACGCGCCCGGCTGGTATCACCCGGGCCGTTCCGGCTGTCTGCGCCTGGGGCCGGTCTTGCTGGCCACCTTCGGCGACATTCATCCGGCTGTTTTAATGGCATGCGACGCCGCGGGACCGATGGCGGGATGCGAGATTTTCATCGCCAACATTCCGCAAAGCCGCAACGCCACCGCCGCGAAACCGCTGCTGAAACTGGAACCGCTGCAGCCCGTGCACCGCGATTTCGCCTTTGTCGTGGACCGGACTGTCACGGCGGCCAAGCTCATCAAGGCCGCGCGCGACGCCGACAAGAACTTCATCCGCGACGTTACCGTGTTCGACGTCTATCAGGGCGACCGCATCGAGGCCGGCAAGAAATCCGTGGCGGTCAGCGTAACGCTGCAACCCGCCGAAAAGACGCTTACCGATGCGGAAATCGAGGCGATTGCGGGCCGGATTACCGCGGCTGTGGCGAAGGCGACGGGCGCGGTTTTAAGAGCTTAGAGTCAAGCCGCAAGGTTCTAATTTCTGCGCTTTTGGAAAGTCGCGGGGAAGGCAATAGATACCGATTGGGCAGCTGGATGATTTGAGCCATGGAACTTGGTGAGGATGGCGGTGCCCCGGTCGTCTCGGATCTCTGAGTGGTCGGAAGCCGAGGATCGGTATACTTCGCAATAATTTTTTCAAAAGGCCGTTGATTGCCGGATTGCACAAGAGCAACCGGAAACGCAAAAACATTGGAATATTTTTTTCCCCAATCTTCGTCGCAGGATTGTTTGGGTGGCGGAAGGAGGCGGGAGCTAGAATGCTGATGTGTAGCCGTCAGGTCCTGTACGTGCCGTGCGCGGCGGCGCCCGCGTGTGCCACGTGTACCAATGCGTTCAAAATTCCAGTTATGTTCCATATGCATTACGCTCTATAAAATCCAGCCGATGTATAACTGGCCGGCAATGAAAGTAAATTACAAATAATCAGACGGACTTAAAAATAACCCGCCGCCAGGTTATGGCGGCGGGTACACTATATTTACTTAATACACCAGTTTAGCAAAGTGACGGACCGTAATTAACACCGTTTTTTTTACCTCCGGTCACGTATTCCGGACGCGGTAGCGACCTTTTCGGAGTTGTGGAATTTGGTGTACCCCTTGCAGGCGCAGGTGGTGAATTATTGGTCTGAGGCGCACCAAACGAGGCGGTAGCATCGCTAAATGAAGGCACCGCGAGAGTAATATCCGTCATAATAAATCTCCATAAATGGTAATTAATAACCATCAAATGGTACTACTGAGTAATGAAAATAAAAAGATAGAAAATTAAGTTTGCGAAAATTTCGTAATAATGTTTCAAAACAACCAAAAGTTGCTTGGAGCAAAACGGGTATAAGTGATTGGTTTTAAATGCTTACGGCCACTTCACTTCCGGCGGCATCGACATCAGGATGGCTTCGGTATTGCCGCCGGTCTTTAACCCAAAGGCGGTACCGCGGTCGTAGAGGAGATTAAATTCCACATAGCGCCCGCGGCGGATCAGCTGGTGCTCGCGCTGTTCCGGGGCCCACTCCCGGTTCATGCGGCGGCGCACGATGGCGGGATAGATGTCCAGAAACGCCGTGCCGACATCCTGCGTGAAGGCGAAATCCTTGTCCCAGCCGGTATCGATATAATCGTAAAAAATACCGCCGACTCCGCGCGGCTCGTTGCGGTGCTTGAGGAAGAAATACTCGTCGCACCATTTTTTAAAGCGTTCGTAATAATCCGCGCCGTGTGCGTCGCAGGCGGCCTTGAAGGCGGCGTGAAAATCGGTCTTGTCCTGCGCCGTTTCGGGCGTGTCGACATACATCGGCGTCAGGTCGGCCCCGCCGCCGAACCAGCCATGCGACGTCACGATATGCCGCGTGTTCATATGCACCGCGGGCACGAGCGGCGAGCGCATATGCGCGACGAGGCTGATGCCCGAGGCCCAGAAGCGTCCGTCTTTTTCGGTGCCGGGAATCTGCTTGCGGAATTCCTCGGAAAACTGGCCGTAGACGGTCGAGATGTTCACGCCGACTTTTTCGAACACGCGGCCGCGCATGACCGACATTTCGCCGCCGCCGCCGCTTTCCTCGCGCTGCCATGTCTTGCGCTCGAAACGGCCGGGCGGCAGCTGTGCGTGTTCGGTTCCCTGCAATTCGTTTTCGATCTTTTCGAATTCGGCGCAGATACGGTCGCGCAGCGTACGGAACCAGGCTTCGGCGCGTTGTTTCTGTTCCGCGGTCGGCGCGGTCTTAAGCGTGCTGATATTCGCGAGAGCCGGCTGGTTCATTGTATGCCTCACATTGCCTTAAAGCTTCCGACGCCACGATCGCCGCCGCCATGCCGACATTCAGCGACCGTGCTCCTTTTTGCATGGGTATAACAATCCGTGCATGGACGCTTTGATGAACGTCAAACGGTACGCCCGCGCTTTCACGCCCTACCATAAGCACATCGTCCGGCCGGAAGGAAAAACGGTAATAGGGCAGATCGCCCTTTGTGGTTAACAGCACCATGCGCCGCCCGCCCAGCTGTCCGGCGAAATCTGCCCATGACCGGTGGCGTGCATAGGACAGGTGTTCGATGTAATCCATGGCCGCCCGCCGCAACTTCCGGTCGTCGAAAACAAACCCGCAAGGCTCGATAATATCCAGCCCCACGCCCATGCAGGCGCAAAAACGCATGATCGCCCCGGTATTCGAGGGCATATCGGGTTGGTAAAGGGCAAGGCGCAGTCGCAGGTTCATATCGTTGTTATTTCGAAACAGAGGCTAAAATGCAACATAAACCGCCAAAAACAGACTCCAGCCGAAACTGCAGCCTCCTGTTTGACTCCGCGAAAGCTTGGAGTAGATTGCGCGCCAGACATGAAATCCTGATTTTTCGTTTCGAGGAACTTTCCTATGGCGCAACCGCCTTCTGCCGACGACGAGGATCCGTCACGGCGCGACTTTATGGTTCTTACGGCCGGCGCGATGGGCGCGGTGGGCGCCTGTGTCGCCGCCTATCCGCTGGTGCAGTCCATGAACCCTGCCGCCGACGTTCTGGCCATGGCCACGACCGAGGTCGATGTCTCGCAGGTCAAGGAAGGCCAGTCGCTGACCGTCGTCTGGCGCGGCAAGCCGGTGTTCATCCGCCGCCGCACCAAAAAGGAAATCGAGGAAGCGCAGGCCGTCCCGATGAGCGATCTCAAGGACCCGCAGACCGATGAGGAACGCGTCGCGCAATCCAAGATCAACAACCAGGTCAATTCCGAATGGCTGGTGATGATCGGCGTCTGCACGCATCTGGGATGCATTCCGCTCGGCCAGAAACCCACCGACCCGCATGGCGAATATGATGGATGGTTCTGTCCCTGTCACGGCTCGCAATACGATTCTTCGGGACGTATCCGCAAGGGGCCGGCGCCGACCAATCTCGAAATTCCACCCTACACATTTACGGATGCGAACCACATCAAGATAGGATGAAAAAAGAGGCTGGAGGCTAGAGGCTAGGGAAATATGTTCCAGCCTCAAGCCTCCGGCCTCTAGCCTCTAACCTCTAGCCCCGATTATTAGAATGGCCAAAACCGAACGCGAAAGATTTAAAAATCCGGTAATCGACTGGGTCGACGAACGGCTGCCGGTCTTCACGATGCTGCACAAGGAATACGCGGTATTCCCGTCGCCGAAGAATTTCAATTACCTGTGGAATTTCGGCGCCATCGCCACCGTCATGCTGGTGACGATGATCGTGACCGGCATCTTCCTGGCGATGTATTACACGCCGCATACCGATCACGCGTTTAATTCCGTCGAGCGCATCATGCGCGACGTCAACTGGGGCTGGCTCATTCGCTATGTGCATATGAACGGCGCGTCGATGTTTTTCATCGCCGTCTTTATTCACATTTTCCGCGGGCTTTATTACGGATCCTATAAACAGCCGCGCGAGCTTCTGTGGATGCTGGGCGTGCTCATTCTTCTGCTGATGATGGCGACTGCCTTCATGGGTTATGTGCTTCCCTGGGGCCAGATGAGCTTCTGGGGCGCCACCGTCATCACCAACCTGTTCTCGGCCATACCGCTGGTCGGCGAAAAGATCGTCACCTGGCTGTGGGGCGGCTTCGCGGTCGATAACCCGACGCTCAACCGTTTCTTCTCGCTGCATTACCTGCTGCCCTTCATCATTGTGGGGGTCGTGGTGCTGCATGTGGCGGCGCTGCATGTCAGCGGTTCGAACAACCCGCTCGGCATCGACGTTAAGTCGCCGAAAGACACCGTGCCGTTCCACCCGTATTACACGGCGAAGGATACGTTCGGCCTCATCGTGTTTTTTATTATTTATTGCCTGTTCGTCTTTTATGCGCCCAACTCGCTCGGCGATCCGGACAACTATATTCCGGCCAATCCCATGGTGACGCCGCCGCATATCGTGCCGGAATGGTATTTCCTGCCGTTCTACGCGATCCTGCGCAGCTTCGTCTGGGATATCGGTATTCCCTTCACCAATATCGTGATCGTGTCGTCGAAACTGGGCGGCGTGATCCTGATGTTTGGCGCGGTGCTGGTGCTGTTCGTGCTGCCCTGGCTCGACCGCTCGCCGGTGCGTTCGGGGCATTTCCGGCCGCTGTTCCGGGTTTTCTTCTGGATATTCCTCTTCGCCTGCGTGGCGCTGACCTGGGTCGGTTCGCAGCCGCCGGAAGGCTGGCCGGTGGTGCTGGGCCAGATATGCACGGCTTATTATTTTGCCTTCTTCCTGGTAATTTTGCCGCTGCTGCCGAGATATGAAAAGACCTTGCCGCTGCCGAAAAGCATTTCGGAAGCCGTGCTGAAGAAAGGTTGATGGACATGAAGCCGCGTTTGCTTATTCCGTTTTTCTGCCTGATGCTCGGCCTTTCCGCGCCGCCGGCGCAGGCCGAGGAAAGCCATGTTCTGCCGCCGATCCGCCCCGCCGGCGGATGGCCGCATCAGGGCGCCTTCGGCACTTACGACCGTGCCGCGCTGCAACGCGGGTATCAGGTGTACAAGCAGGTTTGCTCGACATGCCACAGCATGAAACTGCTGTCCTATCGCGACCTTGCCCAACTTGGTTTCAACGAAGCGGAAGTCAAGGCTCTGGCGGCTGAAATTCAGGTCACCGACGGGCCCAATGACGAGGGCGAAATGTTCCAGCGTCCGGGCCGTCCGTCCGACCGTTTCGTAAGCCCGTTCCCGAACGATCAGGCGGCGCGCGCCGCCAATGGCGGAGCCCTGCCGCCGGATCTTTCGCTCATCGTCAAGGCGCGCAAGAAGCATGAGGATTACATTTATTCCCTCTTGATGGGGTATGCCGTAACGCCGCCGGCCGGCGAGACGATCGCCAAGGGCATGCACTACAATCCCTACTTCGCTGGTCACCAGATTGCGATGCCGCCGCCCTTGAACGAAGGCGCCGTGAGCTTCGCCGACGGCACGCCGGCGACGGTGGAGCAGATGGCGAGAGATGTCACGCAATACCTTGCCTGGGCATCCGAGCCGCATCTCGAGGAACGCCACGAAACAGGCTTTAAGGTCATCCTGTTCCTCGTCATTTTCGCCGGCATCGCCTATGCCGTAAAGAAGAAGGTATGGAGCAAGCTTCGTTGAATCGGATCGCGATGATGGGCCTGTGCGAGGGCGTTCATCGAAGCATTTAAAAATTTCTGATCGGACCAAAAAAACAGGGACCGAAAGGTCCCTGTTTTCATGCAGAACGCATTTGGTATTTAGTATTATTATTCGCGTCCGCGTTCGCCATGGGTGCTTTCGCCGCCCTTGCGGCCGGCCTCGCGGGCCCGCTCCGGATCGTTTTTAAAGTTGCCCGGCGAATTTTCGCCTTGCTTGGCGCGGATTTCCGGATTCTGGTTCTGACTGCGGTTATTCGGGTTCTGGTTGCTCATAATAGCCTCCTTGGCTTGATTGGATAAACGAACCGTGCCGCACACGGTATGCGATGAGGTCATCGGATAGTCTCAACAATAATTTTTGTGCCATAAAAGATCGCTGGCGAAGCGCCGGCTGCGGATAAAAATTCGATCAAATCGCGTCCTGCCGCGCGCGTTTTATTGCCGCATGCCGAAAAACGACAACGCGCGATTTCGGCGGTTATTTAAATAAAATTTTCGCCGTACCTGCTTGTTTCGATATCGAAAGAACCGGCTAAAATCGTAATGATTTTTAGATATGGCCGAATAATGGGATTGGCGCGGGGTTCCTTCAACCAAAAGGCGGTAAATTTTAAGTAACTTCTTTTGGGTAAATTAAGTGGCTATGTCCATAAACCCCGAAGATATTCTGAACTTCTGGTTCTATGAAGTCGGCCGCGACCGATGGTTCACGGACGACCGTACGCTCGATTCCCAGATCCGCGAAAAGTACCTCCCGTTATACGAGCAGGCCGTGAGCGGCCAGCTCAAGGCATGGGAGGCGAATCCGGAAGGCGTGCTGGCGCTTTTATTGCTGCTCGATCATTTTCCGCGGCGCATGTTCCGGGGCACCAGCCGCGCGTTCGAAACCGACGAAATGGCGCTGGAACTCGCGCGGTCGGCCATCATCAAGCATTTCGACGACCGCATCGACAAGACATTCAAGCTTTTCTTTTATCTGCCGTTCCTCAATTCCGAAAGCATGGGCGACCAGCGCCTGGCGCTGTTTTATATCCGAGAACGCACCAAGGAAGACGACTGGCTGAGCCGCGCGGAAGCGCATTTCAACATGATCCAGCGCTTCGGCCGTTTCCCCGACCGCAGCCCCATCCTCGGCCGTGAACTGACGCCCGAGGAAGCGGAGTTTCTCAAGCAGAGAAGCCAGGGACACGCTTAGGCATTAGCCGAACAGGGGGCTTTCCAGTATTGCCGCGAGGTCTTTGGCCATCATCCGCGCAATCTTGGCGCGCTCGGCAGGCTGGCGCAAAATTTTTTCGTCTTGCGGATTGGACAAGAAGCCCGTTTCCACCAGCATCGACGGCACATCCGGCGCACGCAGCACCACGAAATTGGCGGAACGCATGGGCCGTTCCAGCAGGCGCCATTTGCGCCCCATCGACTGGACGAAATTCGATTTCACGTGCTGCGCCGTATTGCGTGTGCGGCGCATGGCCAGATCGAAAAGAATGGCGGTGACTTCCTTGTCCATCTTGGGCAGATCGATTCCGCAGATTTGGTCGACCTTGTTTTCCTGGTCGGCGAGTTGCCCGGCGAATTCATCCGACGCCTTTTCCGAAAGCGTATAGACCGACAGGCCGCGGGCCGATTTGTTCGGCGCGCTGTCGGCATGGATGGACAGAAACATGTCGGCGCGCGCGGCGCGGCACAGCCGGGTGCGTTCCTCCAGCGGCAGGAATTCGTCGCCGTCGCGTGTCAGTTTCGCGTCGGTGCCCTTGCGGGCCGCCAGAACATCCGCCATCCGGCGGGCGATATCGAGCGTGATGTCCTTTTCCTCGGTGCCGCTGAGGCCGATGGCGCCGGGATCGCGGCCGCCGTGGCCGGGATCGATCATCAGCAGGCGCGGCGCGCGCGGCTTGCGCGCGGGAAGGCCATTCACGAATCCGGCCGTTTTCTCCGCCGCCCACAGGTCGAGCGGCAAGGACAGGCTCGCGCCCAGCATGGGCAGGCCGAGCCCGAGGCGCAAAAAGGCGCGGCGCGTCAGCTGTGGTGGGTTCGTTTCGGACATGGAAGGGGCCTTGGGCGGATATAAATAACAGAGTGCAATGCTATGCATAAAGATGGCAAATAATTTATTAAAAGTTGTTAAACTGATGGCTGGAGAATTTCCGGAAATCCGCTGCCCTCATGCATCTGGCTTTTGTCGATATCGTCTATGATTACACTGCCGACAGGCCGGAAAGCGACCGGGCTCTGGGCGGCACAACCTCTGCGATATGCTTCCTCGCGCGGGAGTTGGTGAAACAAGGTGTCGCATGCACCATCTTTAACAAGATTACCGCGCCCGGGGAGGCCCATGGCATCCGGTCCTTGCCGCTGGAGGCGCTGACGGACGAGCGGCTTAATCCCGCCTATACGGCTTTTATCTTTTGCGGCCGCTGGGTGGAATGGCTGGTTAATCATATCCGGGAGGGCACGAAGGTCCCCCTGATCGGCTGGATGCATGAAAATCTGCTGGTGCCGCCCTTGAGTCCGCCTCTGCCGGCGCTCGACGGCGTGGTGTTCGTGAGCGAATGGCAGAAAAAGATCAATCAGCCCTATGTTCCGCCGCACTGGCGGCAGCATGTGATCCGCAATGCCATGAACCCGGCATTCGCCACGCTGTTCCCGCCGGGCGCTTCCGTCATGACCGCCAAGGCAAGACCGCCGGTGCTGCTGTATGCCGGATCGACGCCGCGCGGCGCGTTTCATCTGCCGGCGGTTCTGGAGGCGCTGCGCAAACGGCGCAGCGATTTCACGATGGAAATATACTGCGATTGCGCGCCATCGCGCGACGCCAAATCGAATGCCGAATATGCCGCCTGGATCCGCAGCCTGCCGCATGTGACGCATGTCGGCCTGATCCCCCAGCGTGCGCTGGCGCAGAAAATGAAACAGGCGGCCTTGCTGATATCGCCCAATCCGTGGCCGGAAACGTCGTGCATCGCGCTCATCGAAGCCATGGCGGCGGGGCTTTACGCCGTCACGACCAACCGCGCCGTTCTGCCGGAAACCGGCGAGGGCTTTCCGCGGCATATCGCCGTCGAGGATGCCGATAACCCGGTACGGTTCGATATGCCGATGCCTTATGAGGCGTTTGCCGAGGCGATCGATGCGGCGCTGACGCGCTGGCTGGCGGGAGAGATGGAGCAGGCCTTGCGCGGCCAGGTGGATCATTTTTGCGCGCGCTATCAGTGGGCGCAGCGCGCGGAACCGTGGATTGCCTTTGTCGACTCGTTCGCGCCGGGCCAAATTCGGGTTGTGCGGGGCTGAATAATCCGGCAAAAGAAGCGCATGACAAAACGCATTCTGGTCACCGGCGGCGCGGGTTTTCTCGGCTCGCATTTGTGCGAGGCGCTTCTGAAACAGGGGCACGAGGTGCTGTGCGTCGATAATTTTTTTACCGGCCGCAAGCAGAATATCGCCCATATGCTGGACAATCCGCATTTCGAATTCATGCGGCACGACGTGACCTTTCCGCTCTATGTCGAGGTCGACGAGATTTATAATCTCGCCTGTCCGGCTTCGCCGGTGCATTACCAGTTCGATCCGGTGCAGACCACAAAGACCAGCGTGCATGGGGCGATCAATATGCTGGGCCTGGCGAAACGCGTGCGCGCGAAAATCCTGCAGGCCTCGACATCGGAGGTCTATGGCGATCCGGAAATTCATCCGCAGCCCGAAAGTTATTGGGGCCGCGTCAATCCGGTCGGGCCGCGCTCCTGTTACGACGAAGGCAAGCGCTGCGCCGAAACCCTGTTTTTCGATTATCTTCGCCAGCACAAGCTGCGCATCAAGGTCATGCGCATCTTCAACACCTATGGCCCGCGCATGCATCCCCATGACGGGCGCGTGGTGTCCAATTTCGTCGTGCAGGCGCTGAAGGGCGAGGACATCACCATTTATGGCGACGGCAAGCAGACCCGCAGTTTTTGCTATGTCGACGACATGACGCGTGCCTTTATCGCGCTGATGGAGACGCCGGACGATTTTACGGGGCCGGTCAATATCGGCAATCCGGGCGAGTTTTCGATGCTTGAGCTGGCGGAACTCACGCTCAAACTGACAGGCTCCAAAAGCAAAATTGTCCATAAACCGCTGCCCGCCGACGATCCGCGGCAGCGCAAACCGGAAGTCGCGCTTGCCGAAAAGATGCTTAAATGGAAGCCGCAGGTTCCGTTGGAAGAGGGGTTGCGTCATACCATCGCCTATTTTCAGACCGTGCTGGACGCGCCGGCGGCGGCCAGGGCGCGCGCCGTATCATGACCGCTCCGCGCAATGTCGTGGTGACCGGCGGCGCCGGTTACGTCGGCTCCCATACCTGCAAGGCGCTTAGCCGCGCCGGATTTCAGCCGATCGTGTTCGATAATCTCAGCAACGGCCACGAATGGGCGGTGAAATGGGGGCCGCTTGTGCAGGGCGACGTTCATGATACCGGCTTGCTTGCGGAAGTGATCAAATCGGTGCAGCCCTGCGCCGTCATGCATTTCGCGGCGTATATCGAGGTCGGAGAGTCGGTCAAGGACCCGCTGCGCTATTATCATAACAATGTCAGCGGCACGCTCTCGCTGCTCAATGCCATGCAGGCGGCGAAGGTCGGCAAGTTTATTTTTTCCAGCACCTGCGCGCTTTACGGCATGTTCGAAGGCGCGTTTCTGATCGAAACCTGCCCGCAAAATCCGATCAGCCCCTATGCGCATTCCAAGCATGTGGTGGAGCAGATTCTGGCCGATCTTGCGGCGCACGGGAAACTTGATTACGTGGCGCTGCGTTATTTCAACGCCTCCGGCGCCGATCCGGATGGTGAGATCGGCGAGGCGCATTCGCCGGAAACGCATCTCGTGCCGCTCGCGATTTTCGCGGGCATGAATGCCAAAAAGGGGGCCGCGCCGCTCAAGGTTTTCGGCACCGATTTTCCGACGCCCGACGGCACGGCGATCCGCGATTACACGCATGTCTGCGATCTGGCGGATGCGCATGTAAAGGCGCTCGAGCATTTGCTGGCCGGAAAGCCGTCGGATGCCTTCAATCTCGGTTCGGGCCAGGGCCATTCGGTGCTGGAGGTGCTGGAGGGGTTGCGCGCCATCGGTCTTCCCGTGCCCGCTGAAAAAGTGGGCCGCCGCGCGGGCGATCCGCCGCGCCTCGTCGCCGACGCGTCCAAGGCTAACGCGGTGCTTGGCTGGCGTACGAATATGAGCGATCTGCCGACCATTTTGTCCACCGCCCTTGCCTGGCATCGCAGCCAGGATGTCGCGTAATTCCATTTATCGGCCCTTCATAATCGCCTCGCGTCATACAACAAAAAGAGTAGCGCGCTACCCCGACAACCGCGCCTTGTGAGCGCAGCCGGCGGCATGCAGCCTGCCTGTCATAAGCCGGCGCTTTGGCCCCATTATCCATGGCTAGATGGGCCGCCGTTCAAAACAGGCACTCCCTGCGGAGTGGGAATAAACATATATTCACAAGGATAGTTCCGCAACAAGAATCTTTGGTTAAGACGGATTATTTTTTGCCGCCGGATTTTTGCTGTCGGAAATGGGCAGGAAGTTGCCGAATTTAATGACAGGCGGCGCGCGGCTCTTCCGCCGCCTTGCGGTAAATTTCCATCAGGCGTTGCCGCGCGGGCGGAAGGTCGCCGTCGCGGGCGACAAGGGTGCGGCTGTGCGGATTGACAAAAATATGCGTGCGCAAAAAATGCGCCGTGAGCTCCAGCCCGCGCAGAATTTCGGTGGCGTCCCAGCGTCCTTCGCCAAGCAGGAAAGCGGGCAGGGGCAGCAGCCTGTCGCGGTAAGGCTCCGCCGCCGCAACCGAAACCGCGCGGCCGGTGCGGGGACTTACATAAGAAAGATTTTCGGAGGCGCCGCTGACGGCGCATCGGTCCAGATCGAGGCCGTAACCGAGCGCCTGAAGTAGTCCCAGCTCCCATTTAATGTACAGAGGACCCCATAGATCCGGATCCTTGAGGCCGAACAGCGTGGCAAGCCCGGCAAAGACGCCGGGCATGGGCTGCCGTTCCGGCAGGCCGGCTTCGGTCACGGCGCAGGCCGAGGCGATGATAGCGAGAATATCCGGATGATCGAACCAGGACGCCGCATGCGAAGCGACAAGGTCGAGCGTGTAATTGCCGAGCTGTTCCGGCGTGCGCGCGCGCCAGCGCGCCTTGACGCGGTTGCCGGGCTGCAGCACCGGCTGGGCGGCGCGTCCCTGCCCGCCCGGCATGAGGCCGGCATGGCGGCCCTGCGCGGGCGTCAGCAGGTTCACCACCGCCGCGTTTTCCCCATGCGGCCGCGCGGACAGAACGATCGCTTCGTCAAGCCATTCCATGACGCGATGATACGTTACGCCGGGCCATATGTCATGGCGGGGAAAACGGCGGCGACAATGTGGCTTTTACGGATGCGGCAGGGATGGTACGTATCGGGACCGCCTGTATATCCATCCATGCCCATGTTCGCGCTTCATTATACTCCCGTCAAAACGCCGGCCGCCGAAAACCAGGTTTTCGGGCTGCAGGTTGCCGTGCTGGACTGGCTGAAGGCCTGGTTCCGTCACGGCGCGCAGGAAAAATTCCATATCCTTATCGGCGATACGGCCGGGCAAAAGGAAATCGAGGATACCGCGGCGCAGGCCGGCATCGATTCCGCGCGGCTCGAGATGCTCGATCAGCGTTATGCGCGCGAGAATTTGGTGCGCTTCGACGCCATTTTCCGTGCCGATCCCGATCCCAAACAGTTGTTGTGGCAGCGCGAACAGTTGTCCGGCAGCCGCTTTGCGTTCTGCGGTCTTTCGCATGCCATGGCCGGCATGGAAGGCGGCGCGGTGCTGGAGCCGTATGTTCTGGCGCCTTCGACGGAAACCGATGCCATCGTCTGTCCCTCGCGCGCGCTGGCGGGGGCAATACGGGCGTTCTGGAACCAGTATTCCGATTATCTGAAGGCGCGTTTCGGCACGGTGTTCCGCTGCCCGGTGCAGTTGCCGGTTATTCCGCTCGGCGTCGATATGGACGCTATCGCGGCGCGGGCGACGCCGGAAAAACGCCTGGCCCAGCGCGAAAGGCTCGGGCTCGGCGACAACGATATCATGCTGTTGTGGGTAGGACGGCTCAGCCACGCCATCAAGGCGCATCCGCTCGCCATGTTCCAGGCCGCCGAACGCGCGGCGGAACTCACCGGCGCCGCGGTGCATCTTGTGATGCAGGGCTATTTCATGCCGGCGCAGGCCGAACCGCAATTCAGGAAGCTCGCGCAGGATGTGTGCCGCAAGGCGAAAGTGAGTTTTATCGCCAGCAACGATACGCGTTTTCCGGACGGGCTTTGGGCTGCGGGGGATATTTTTCTGTCGCTGGTCG
Organism: Bdellovibrionales bacterium; assembly: GCA_050248075.1. GTDB lineage: Bacteria > Pseudomonadota > Alphaproteobacteria > UBA9219 > UBA9219 > JBFWTA01. The sequence continues at coordinate 17,497 of JBFWTA010000002.1, forward strand.
ACAATATGCAGGAAAGCTTCGGCCTGACGCCGATCGAGGCGATGGCGGCGGGCCTGCCGCGCGTGATGAGCGACTGGGACGGTTATCGCGACAGCGTGCAAAACGGCGAGGACGGTTTTCTGGTGCGCACCCTTGCGCCGCCGCCGGGGGCGGGGCAGGCGTTAAGCGAGCTGCTGGTGAACGGGCGTGAAGTCTATAGCGGCTTTCTTGCCCGGACGGCGCTGGCGACGGCGGTCGACCATGAAATGGCGGCGCAGGCCATACGCAGGCTTATCGAGGACAAAGACAAGCGCCGGTCCGTGGCCGAACAGGCGCGGATGCGGGCACGCGCCACCTATGACTGGAAACGGATCATCCCCGCTTATGAAACCTTATGGGGGGAGCTGGCGGCGCGGCGGCGCGTGAATGAGCGTGCCGGACTTTCATGCCCTTTAGTGCCCGATCCGTTCACGGTTTACGCGGGATATCCGACCGGCGCGCTCAAGACCAGCGACCGGTTGAGCCTCGGAGTTCCGGTGGACGGCATGCAAATGCTGTTGAGCCACGACATAAACGCCTTTGCCCTCGATGTCATGGCGCCGCCGGAAGATGTGGCGAAGCTTATCAGTGCCGTATCTTCGCGCGACGGCATCCTGATCGCTGAGATTTTCGCGCAGTTCCCGGCGCAGGACGCGGCGGTGCTGTGGCGCACGATTGCCTGGCTGATCAAGCTGGGGATTTTCCGTCCGGCCTGACCACGCGTTCGGCGGGAAGAACGACCGTCACCGAGGTGCCGGCGCCGATCTTGCTCTGCAGATCCAGCGTGCCGCCGTGCAATTCGACAAGGGCCTTGGTGAGCGGCAGGCCGAGGCCGGTGCCCTGGGTCTTGCGCGACAGGGCGCTTTCGATCTGGCCGAAGGGGGCGAGGGCCACCGGCATGTCTTCCGGCGCGATGCCGATGCCGCTGTCCTTGATCGCGATGCACATGCGGCCTTCCTCGTCCATGCGGGCTTCCAGCGAGACGGCGCCGCCTTCCGGCGTGAATTTGATGGCGTTGGTGAGAAGGTTGGTCAGCACCTGCTTCAGCGCCTTTTCCTCGCCGCGCAGGTTAGGCAGGTCTTTCGGCACCGTCACGGTAAGCCGCAGTTTGCCCATCTTGGCGCGCGACGCCACCAGGCGCACGACCGACTGAACCACGCGCTCGATGTCGATGACGGATTCCAGCAGCGCGCGCTTGCCCGCCTCGATCTTCGACATATCGAGAATATCGTTGATGAGCGACAAAAGAAGCTCGCCGCTGTCATAGATGTCGCGGGCGTATTCGACATATTGCGGCTGGCCGACGGGGCCGAACATCTGTTCGCGGATGATTTCGGAAAAGCCGATGATGGCATTAAGCGGCGTGCGCAGCTCGTGGCTCATATTGGCCAGAAATTCCGATTTGCTGCGGTTGGCGAAATCGGCCTGTTCCTTGGCGTGGATAAGGGCGTTCTCGACCTCCCGGCGTTCGGTGATGTCGTACATCGTGCATTCGAAATACGACACATCCTGGTTATTGTCGCGGACGGCATGGCCGTTGCTGGCGACCCAGATGGCGCGGCCGGTACGGGTTTTAAGCTGCACCTCGATCTTTTCGCCGTTGCCCGTCAAAAGCTTGGCGAACCATTCGTGGCGCTGGATGGGATCGGCGAATAGCTTGCCCTTGAGGTCGGGCTGGGCGGCAAGCAGATCTTCGGGGCTGTCGTATTCCAGCATTTTCGCCAGCGCCCGGTTGGCGTTGAGCCATTCGCCTGAGGCGGCGATCTGGGCGATGCCGGTGCCGACATTTTCGAAAATGGCGCGGTATTTTTGTTCGCTTTCCCGAAGCGCAAAAGCCATGCGCGCCTCGTCGCCGATCTTCTGGCTCAGTTCCGCATTCGCGCGGTGCAGCGAGAGGGCGAGCGCCGCGGCCTCGATGCCGCGGGCGCGTCCGATGCGCAGGTATTTCACCAGCGCCCATGTCAAAAACAGGCCGATGAACAGCTCGATGTAAGGCAGGGCGGTGAAAAGCACCGAAACATTTTCGAGCGTGTTATTCTGCTGGCGCAGCAGCCAGAAGACTAGTCCGGTAATGGACACGCCCAGGACGGTGACGGTAACGAGAATATCGATACCCTTGCCGAAAAAGCGGGGCGGTCCGTAGGGCAGCGCGACGGCGCCAGGTTTATTAGTTTTGTTCAAAGTACAATACCCCGCCGTCCGCATCCGCATGCCGGATGCGCACCTAAAAAGCCGTTACAGTTTCGCTAATTATTTCTAAAATCCGGTTAAACCGGTGCGTGAAATAACCTCATGTAAAACCTTAAATGCGCGCGCATTTCAAATGTGTAACAGGATTTTCGACGACATGCTTAAAGCAGGGTTAAGGTTACGGATCTATTTGCGTGCCATGCAGGAAGACGATTTCGAAGGTGGCGGGGATGCGACCGTCGCTGCCGGCAAAGCGTGCCCGGTAAAGGCGTCCGGCTTCGGCGAACAGGCGGCGTGGCGGCGGGCGCCGCAGGCGCTGGGCATGGGTATTGGTTTCGCCCATGCCGCGCAGATCGCGCATGAGCGCGAAAATATCAGGATAAGTCAGGGTGACGGCTTCTTCGTCCGTTACCGGCATGGCGAAGCCGGCGCGCTGCAGCAGGGCGCTGCCGGCCGGAAGGTCGATCGTCGGGGACAAGCGCGGGCTTACGCCGCCGGTGATGGAAAGCTCGGCCTCCATCAGCGACGTGCGCAGCTCGTAAAGGCTGTTGCCGCCGATCAGCGCCGCGAGAAACAATCCGCCCGGCCGCAGGACGTTCCGGATCTGCAGCAGCGCCCCCGGCAGATCGTTCGTCCAGTGCAGGCTCAGATTGCTGACAACAAGATCGAAGGATGCGGGCGCAAAGGGAAGGATTTCCTCATCGGCCGCCACCGCCGGCTTGCGACGAAGCATTTTCTCGGAAATGTCGGCGGCGACGACAAAGGGAATGCCGCGTTCCGATAATTTTGCCGCCAGGGCGCCCCGATGCGCCCCGAGATCGAGCGCGGTATGGAAGGTCTGCTTGATATCGCCGAGGCGCTCGACGATCTGTTCGGCAATTTCGTCGAACAAGGCCGAATGCGCGGAAAATCCGTCCGCCGCCCGGTGGCGGCGGGTTCGAAGAAGGCTGCGGTCGAATACGCGGGGGACAGTCATGGGGCGAGAATAGGGATATTGCCGCAAATTGCGAAGCCTTTGCCGGAGGCCGCCGCAAAATACTTTCTTTTCAAAAACCATGAACTATGCTCGATTTTCTTTCATGTCCCTCGCCGCCCTTTCTCCGCTCAGGCGTATCGCTTCGCAGGCGCTGGATTTGCTGTTGCCGCCGTTGTGTCTGTCCTGCGACGCGCCGGTGGCGGAGCATCGGACCCTGTGTCCCGCCTGCTGGGGGCGTATGCAATTTATCGCCGCGCCGTTCTGCGCCTGCTGCGGCGCGCCTTTCGACGTGCCGGCGGGGGAAGGGGCGCTGTGCGGTTCGTGCATCGGCGACGCGCCGGCCTATGCGGCGGCGCGCGCGCCGATGCTGTATGACGACGCCAGCCGCCGCATTATCCTGGGCTTCAAGCACGGCGACCGGACTTACCCCGCCGCCGCGCTGGCGGCATGGATGCATCGTGCGGGAACGGAGTTCTGGGCCGATGCCGATTGTGTCGTGCCGGTTCCGCTGCATCGCTGGCGGCTGCTCAAGCGGCGGTACAACCAGTCGGCGCTGCTCGCGAACGAGCTGGGGCGGATGGCCGGCAAGCCCGTGCTGGTGGATGCCCTGCTGCGCCAACGGGCGACGCCGGTTCAGGGGCACCTGAAACGCGACGAACGCGCGGCAAATGTGAAGGGGGCCTTTACCGTCAATCCATTTTGCCGCAGCCGGCTTGCGGGAAAAGCCGTTGTTCTTGTGGACGATGTTTTAACGACCGGCGCCACCGTCAATGAAAGCGCCCGCGTGCTGTGCAAGGCCGGCGCGCGAAGCGTAAACGTGCTTACCCTCGCGCGGGTCAAGGCGTTGTTATAGGCGGGTATGGTGATATAATAAGCCCGACAGGAGACGCCCATGCCCCGCATCGTTGTTTATTCCGGCCCCAACTGCCCGTTCTGCACGCGCGCGAAAATGCTGCTGCAGAAAAAGGGCGCGGCGTTCGAGGAAATCAATGTACGATCCGATCCGGCGAAGCTCGAGGAAATGAAGGCAAAATCCGGCGGCAAGCAAAGCATTCCGCAGATTTTTATCGACGACAGGCATATCGGCGGCTGCGACGATCTCTATGCCCTCGACGCCAGGGGCGGGCTCGACCCTCTGCTGGCCCCATGACGGTGCTGAAGGCCGCCTGTATCCAGGTCAATTCGGGCCCCGAGATTGCCGGCAATCTCGATATGGTCGAACCGCTTATTCATGTGGCGGCCGGGCGCGGGGCGCAATTTATCGCGCTGCCGGAAAACGTCGCGGTGATGATCAAGGGACGCGACAAGGTCATTGCCCGCGCCAGACCCGAAGCGGAGCATCCCGGCATTCCGTTTTTCAAGCGTATGGCGAAGGAAACCGGGACGTGGATTGTCGGCGGCACGCTGGCGATTCGGCTGGGATCCGACAAGCTTGCAAATCGCTGTTATCTGTTCAGCCCGCAGGGCGAAGTCGCGGCCACTTACGACAAGATCCATATGTTCGACGCCAATATCGGCGAGGGGGAAACCTATCGCGAAAGCGAAACCTTTCAGAGCGGCACGCGCGCCGTCGTGGCCGACACGGCCCTGGGTAAAATCGGCCTCACGGTTTGCTACGACATGCGCTTTGCCTATCTTTACCGGGCGCTGGCCAAGGCCGGGGCGGCGATCATCACGGTGCCTTCGGCTTTTACCGTGCCGACGGGACGCATGCACTGGCAGGTCCTGCTGCGGGCGCGGGCCATCGAGACGGGCGCTTTCGTCATCGCCCCGGCGCAATGCGGCACGCATGAAAGCGGGCGGCAGACTTACGGCCATTCGCTGATCGTGGACCCCATGGGCCAGGTGCTGGCCGAAGCGGGCGACATCCCGGAAATCATCATGGCCGATCTCGATCTCGCCAAGGTCGGCGAGGCGCACCGCATGCTGCCGAGCCTGCAGCACGACCGGGACTTCAGCGTTACATGCTGAACCGCGACTGGCTGACGGCCGATTTCGATTTCGAATTGCCGGCGGAATGCATTGCGCAGATTCCCGCCGAACCGCGCGATGCGGCGCGCCTGCTGCTTGTCGGCGCGAAGCTTGCCGATCATCGCGTCGGCGATCTGCCGGATCTTCTGCGCCCGGGAGATGTGCTGGTGCTTAACGACACCAAGGTTATTCCGGCCCGGCTTTACGGCAGGCGCGGCGATGTCGAGATCGAAGTCCTGCTTCATAAAAAACACGCGCCGCGGACATGGCTTGCTTTCGCGCGGCCGGGGAAAAGGCTGCATATCGGCGACCGCATCGTTTTTGCCGATGATTTTTTGGCGGAGGTCATGGAAAAGCGCGAGGAGGGGGAAATACGCATCCGTTTTTCCGTGGATGACGAAAAGCTTCCGCCATTACTGGAAACCTATGGTGAAGCGCCGTTGCCGCCTTACATCAAACGCGGCAAGGGCGGCGTGCCGGAAGACCGCGCGCGCTATCAGACGATTTTCGCCGCGCGGGAAGGGGCGGTGGCGGCGCCGACGGCGGGGCTGCATTTCACGCCCGAGCTTCTCGGGCGGCTGGCCGAAAAGGGCATCGAATGCGCGACGGTGACGCTGCATGTGGGGGCCGGCACTTTCCTTCCCGTGAAGGCGGAGCATATCCGCGATCATCGCATGCATGCCGAGTGGGGCGAGCTTAAAGCTGGCATAGCCGGTTACCTTAACCGCGCCCGGGACGAAGGGCGGCGCATCGTGGCGGTCGGCACGACCTCGCTGCGGTTGCTGGAAAGCGCCGCGGATGAAGAAGGGAGGATCAGGCCGTTTGCAGGAGATACGAATATCTTTATCACGCCCGGCTACCGTTTTAAGGCAGCCGATGCCCTGATCACCAATTTCCACTTGCCGAAATCGACCCTTTTCATGCTGGTCTGCGCCTTTGCCGGAAGGGACCGCATGCGGACCGCCTATGACCATGCCAAGGCGGCCGGTTACCGGTTCTATTCCTATGGGGATGCGAGCCTGCTGGAATGGGCCCCCGGAACCCTTGCCGATGGGGGGCAAAACCCCTATAAACCTTGATCCGCAATTACCTTTTGAAGGAGTTTTTCCATCGTTCGCCCACCCATGAGCCGGGACCGCAGTGACGCTCCCCGGCGCGAAAAAGACGACGGCCCGCGCGTAAACACAGGTATTACCGCCCGCCAGATCCGCGTTATCGATGCCAATGGAGACATGCGCGGGGTCATGACCGTGCCCGATGCCATCCGCATCGCCGAGGAACAGGGGCTCGATCTCGTCGAGATTTCCCCCGCCGCCGATCCGCCCGTGTGCAAGGTGCTGGATTACGGCAAATACAAATACGAAATGCAGAAGAAGGCCGCCGAGGCGCGCAAGAAGCAAAAGGTCATCGGCCTCAAGGAAATCAAGTTGCGTCCCACCATCGATGCGCATGATTTCGACATCAAGATGCGCAACGCCAAGACCTTCCTCGAGGAAGGCGACAAGGTGAAGATCACCCTGCGTTTCCGCGGCCGCGAAATGGCCCATCAGGAAGTCGCGTACAAGGTCATGAACAAGGTCAAGCAGGTTCTCGACCCCGTCGGCAAGGTCGAATCCGACCCGAGCTTCGAAGGGCGCCAGATGATCATGATCCTCGCCGCAAAATAATTCCGCATTTTCGGACCACCGGGCGTTCATGGCTTGCTTGCGCTCTGAAAAATCGAAAGGCGTCCGGGCGATGGTCTGTCTGGTGCTGCTGCTGGCCGCCTGCGGCGATCCCGGCGAAAACGTCAAGAAGGGCGACAAGGATTATCCCGAAGCCAATCCCGATCCGAAGAAATTCATGATGATGCATGGTACGATCGATATGGGACTCAGCCTGACCTTCCGCGCGGAATGGATCGCCACCAGCCAGAGCTGCCGCTACGCCAAAGACGGCGTAACCAGCCCGTTTTCGGCTTTCACGCCCCTGGTGCTCGACCGGAAAAAAGAAGGTTTTACGACCGAAATCGCCATCGACGGCGTCGTGCCGGGCCGTTGCGGATGGACGTTCGACGGGGTCACGGCGGTGGCGCAGACCGGCAACGGGACGCCGCTCGTGAAAACCCATATCGGATCCATGCAGCTTGGCGCCTCGCCGAACGGCGTGATCAATCTGCAATGCACGCCGATCATGCGAAAAAAACCGAAACTCACGCGCGACATCAATTGCGACTGGGACCGTGCCGAAGACCCGAATGCTTCGGTCAGGGGCGGCGTGCTCTGGTGGCGCCCGGAAACGACCGAGGCCGAGCTGCATATCCGCAAGGGCGTGTGCCGGCCGGGCCCCGACATCGTCTGCATGAACCTCTAACAATATCACAGGATTTTCCATGCGTACCGTAACGACCGTCCGCGATCTGCGCGAAGCTCTTGTTCCATGGCGCGAAGGCAGGGATACGGTCGCGCTGGTGCCGACCATGGGCGCGCTACATGACGGGCATATATCGCTGCTGCGCGCGGCGAAAAAAATGGCGCAGCGCGCGGTGGTTTCGATTTTCGTCAACCCGCTGCAATTCGGGCCGAATGAAGACCTCGCCAAATATCCGCGCCCGCTGGACGACGACAGAAAAATGCTGGAAGCGAACGGGTGCGATCTGCTTTACGCGCCGCCGCCTGCGGAAATTTATCCCGAAGGATTTGTGACCAAAATCGATCCGGGTCCTCTGGCGAATGTGCTGGAAGGCGTGGTACGGCCGGGGCATTTCGGCGGGGTGGCGACAGTGGTGGCAAAGCTTCTGCTGCAGGCCATGCCGGATTGCGCGCTGTTCGGCGAAAAGGATTATCAGCAGCTGATGATTATCCGCCGCATGGTGCGGGATCTTAATATTCCCATCCATATCGTGGCCTGCCCGCTGATGCGCGATGCCGACGGGCTGGCGCTGTCCAGCCGCAACGCCTATCTCTCGCCGGAACAGCGCAAACAGGCGGCGGTGTTTCCCGCTATTCTCACGGAAACAGTGCAGCAGCTGGAGCAGGGCAAGGCGATCAGCGAGGCGCTCAAGGAAGGGCGCGACAAACTTATGAGCGCCGGGTTCAAATGCGATTACCTGGAGTTGCGCGATGCCGGCACGCTTGCGCCGGCGCACGACCTGACCTTGCCTGCGCGCCTGCTGGGCGCGGTGCGGATCGGGCCGGTGCGGCTGATCGACAATATGGGCGTGGGCGGGGGGTAATAACCCCAACGTCATCCCGGAAAATTTTTCTGAAGCGAAGCGGAAGAAAAATTTATCCGGGACCCAGTCAGCGGTCACGATAAAGCTATTTAACAGAATAAGTGTTAACGAAAATTCTGACTGGGTCCCGGATAAATTTTATTGCGCAAAGGGGCGCAATAAAATTTTCCGGGATGACGTTAAGAAAATGCGCGGTATTTTACGACGCCATCTTCGCCAGTTCGCTTTCCGGAATATCGAAATTGCCAATGACGTTCTGCACGTCGTCATTGTCTTCGAGGGCGTCGATGAGCTTCAATAAATCCTGCGCTTTTTCGCCGGTTACGGGCACAAGAGTTTGCGGATTCCAGGTGAGACGAGCGCTTTGCGGTTCGCCGAACCGGGCTTCGAGTGCGGCCCGCACCGCGCCGAAATTCTCGACCGATGTCGTGATGTCGTGCAGGCCGTCGATGAATTCGACATTGTCACCGCCGGCTTCGATCACGGCCTCGAGCATGGCGTCGGCTGTCGCCGTGCTTCCGGGATAAACAATCTGGCCGATGCGGTTGAACATAAAGGCGACCGAATTGCTTTCCCCCATCGTGCCGCCGAGCTTCGAGAGAATGGCGCGGATATCGGCGGCGGTGCGGTTGCGGTTATCCGTCAGGGCCTCGATGATCAGCGCCGATCCGCCGGGGCCGTAACCTTCGTAGCGCACCTCGTCGTAATTCGCGCCGTCGGCGGCGCCGGGCAGGGCCGCCTTGATGGCGCGTTCGATGCGGTCGCGCGGCATGTTGTTGACGCGCGCATCGGCGATGGCGGCGCGCAGGCGCGGATTGGCGGCGGGATCGGGCAGGCCGAGCTTGGCCGCCACGGTAATTTCGCGCGCGATCTTGTTGAAAATTTTCGCCTTCTTCGCATCAGACTTGCCTTTCTGATGCATGACGTTTTTAGCGTGGGAATGGCCGGCCATGGTGCAGGGTTTAGGGTTTAGGGTTTAGGGTTTAGGGTTTAGGGTTTAAAATACTTAAGAGTAAATAAATTTTATCAAATTGAAAATCTTGCGTCATCTCCCAAATCTCAAATCCCGATTCCCGAATCTCTACACATTAAACCGGAAATGAAATACGTCGCCGTCCTTGACTTCGTAATCCTTGCCTTCCTGCCGTAACTTGCCGGCTTCGCGGGCGCCGGTTTCGCCTTTGCAGGCGATGTAATCGGCATAGGCGATGGTTTCGGCCTTGATGAAGCCGTGTTCGAAATCGGTGTGGATGACGCCGGCGGCTTCCGGGGCCAGGGCGCCGCGGCGCACGGTCCATGCGCGCGCCTCCTTGGGGCCGACGGTAAAGAATGTCAGCAGGTCGAGACGGCGGTATCCGGCGCGGATGATGCGATTAAGGCCCGGTTCCTCGAGGCCGAGCGACGAGAGAAATTCTTTTTTCTCGTCCTCGCCGCCCAGCTGCGCGACTTCGGATTCGATGGCGGCGGCGATGACGACGCTTTCGGTACCTTCGGCTTTCGCCCTGGCGGCTACTTTTTCCGACAGCGCGTTGCCAGTGGCGGCCTCGTTCTCGCCGACATTGGCGACATAGAGCACGGGCTTTGCAGTAATAAGCTGCAGCATCGCCAGCGTTTTTTTCTGTTCGGCGTTAAGGCCGGGCAAAAGCGTGCGCACCGGTTTGCCGGCCTGCAGTGCCGTCATGGCGGGTTCCATCACCGCCAGCTGTTCCTGCGCTTCCTTGTCGTTGGTCTTGGCTTTTTTCTGGAGATTGGCGACGCGCTTTTCCAGATTGTCGAGGTCGGCGAGCATCAATTCGGTTTCGACGGTTTCCGCATCGCGTACGGGATCGACATGGCCTTCGACATGCGTCACCTCGCCTTCGAAACAGCGCAGGACATGAATGATGGCGTCGACCTCGCGGATATGGGCGAGAAACTGGTTGCCGAGGCCTTCGCCTTTCGACGCGCCGCGCACGAGCCCGGCGATATCGACGAATTCCAGCTGGGTCGGCACGATCCTGGCGGAACCGGCGATGGCGGCAAGCTTGTCCAGCCTTTCGTCCGGCACCGACACGCGCCCCACATTGGGCTCGATCGTGCAGAACGGGTAATTGGCCGCCTGGGCCGCGGCGGTGGCCGTCAGGGCGTTAAACAGGGTCGATTTGCCGACATTCGGCAGCCCGACGATACCGCAATTGAAGCCCATGATATTCCTCGACTTTCCAGACGTTTAGCGAGCGATGTTGTAGCGAATGCCGGGAAAATAACCAAGCGTTAATGCAGTTGGTGGAGTCTGTGAGGATATTTAAGGGCATGTATATGGCCGATTTGAAATCCCTTGCCGAACGGCTGATACCCGAAAAGCCAAGCGGGTTTAATGGTCATTGCCGGTCGGCTTTAAGCATGGCGAATGATGCCGGGAATGTGGGGCAATCGGCCCTGGTTCCACCTGTAGCCGGAGCCGTTTCCGCAGTTATTGGTGCGGCCAACGCAGCCGGACAAAATCTTGCCGATGGAGATATCGGCGCGGCAGCGGGGGCGTTAGCTTCGGGAATCCCTGCCGCTGTCGCAGGATTTTTTGGCGGCGGTGTAGCGGCCGATGCCGTGCAAGGCGTAACCAACACAATTATAAAACAAACAGGCATAAACAGGGGTAATCTACCCGGCTCGAGTCTGGAAAATCTTGCGCAGGATGCTACGTGTAACAATGCACCCGAAGTACCGTCGGCAGCCGATAAACCAACCAGTCTTACAGAGGGGTTAAAGCTTCCCGAAGGCACGAAGCCGCGGACTATCACTCCGGCCGAACGCGCAAAGGCTGCCCGTCTGACAATGCCGCCGCTGTATTAGGCTTTATCCTGTACCAGGGAAGCACGTTTCAGATAAGCGTCCGTTTTTCCATCCAGCATTACATCGAATTCCTTGGCCAGATTGTCGAGCAGCGGCTCGACCCACGCACCGTCCGCTTTGGCAAACGGGCCCAGCACATAATTCGTCACCGCGTCGCCTTTCACGCCGGGATGGCCGATGCCGATGCGGATGCGCCAGTAATCGGGGCCGATATGGGCGTCGAGGGATTTGAGGCCGTTATGGCCGCCCGCGCCGCCGCCCTGTTTGATCCTGACCTGACCGGGGAGAAGGTCGAGATCGTCGTGAAACACAATCACGTTTTCGGGGGCGAGTTTGTGAAAACGCATGGCTTCGCCGACCGCCTCGCCGGACAGGTTCATGTAGGTCAGCGGTTTCTGCAGCAGAAAATCCCCGCCCGTGATCAGGCTTTTGAATTTCTTTTTCCAGGGCGGAAGCCCGTAGCGTTCCGCAATCGCGTCCACGGCCATAAAGCCGATATTGTGGCGGGTGTTTTCGTATTCGCTGCCGGGATTGCCGAGACCGACGATGAGATGCGAGGGATTGGGCATAGGGGGCAGAGGCTAGAGGCTGAAGGCTGGGGAAAAAGAAACAAACAATGTCATTTCGAAATCCCCGGCCTCCAGCCTCCGACCTCCAGCCTCTACTTTTTCTTGGCGTCGGTTGCCGGGGCGGCGGCTTTGGCATCGCCCTTTTTGGCGTCGGCACCTGCGGCCGGAGCGCCGGCCGCCGGGGCCGCGCCTTCGGCGGCGGGGGCTGCGCCTTCCGCGGGCGTCGCTGCGGTCGCTGCGGCGGCTGCTGCGGCTGCGGCTTCTTCGGCTTCGGCGCGGATGGCG
>JBFWTA010000003.1:0-28271 GCA_050248075.1 Bdellovibrionales bacterium
AATAGCGGAACTGTCCTTTGGCCATCACCAGACGCTGCATTGAGCTACCTCAAGAATATTCAGACCCAGAGATTACAGGCGAAAAGCAAGCGCCGGTAATACCGTGTCCGCATATGCGGCGCGGAACATTAGCAAGGAGAACCATATGAAGAACGGAAAGAAAAATAGTGTGAAGATCGGCTCATTTGCCGTCGATAAACAGGGCGTGATGCATGGCAAGATTTACGGTCTTGGCCTTAGCATAACTCCGGTTATGTTTGAACCGCAAACAAGTAAGGATGGAAAACGGTATTTCCGTTTAATTGCCGAGCCAGCTAAATCCGCCTACGAAATCGGCGCAGCTTTTCCACGTGAAAAGGACGGTATGGTTTACCATTCTGTCAGTATTGACTCGCCCGTTTTGTCTTCGCCAATAAACGCTGCCTTATTTGCCGATAAGGAGAGCGGTGGATTGAATTTGGTTTGGAGCCGTCAAGAGGATGCAAAGGAGCCCAAGGCGGAGGCCACCGTAAATTTTTACGGACAGCCGCAGGTACAGACACGAAGACCTAACGGACAGCAATTAGATTTGTAAGCGAAGCGTCCCCGCAGGACATTCGTTCTGCGGGGATTTTAATAGAAATTAAACCATAGTCTTACCTGTAACCAGCAGGTTCATACCCGCCACGGTAAAAAGTAAATTCGGCGTTTTTGAAGGGGTTAGGCGCGTGGTATTCTCGCGGCATATCGAAGCAAATTACTTTCAAGATTTTGAACGGATAAACGGCTTACTTAAATATTTCAGAGTGATACGTGATGGAAAACGGACAGGTCATAGTTAATTTAACATTATCCTTTGACTTGCCGAAGTCTTCGGAAGGCGGCACAATATCTTCAACCTATTTCTGGGGAAGTATTGTGGCAAGACAGCCGAGAAGACAACCACATGTGCCGTTTAATGGCGTTGACAGCAAATCGCTGGCTGACGACGTAATGGCCTCGGCTACTCAAGCTGCACAGGAAGAAGTTGCAGATACCCGTGCCAGAGGTCTCAATTCCCCAGGTGGAAGAGACGGCAGGGTTGTCGTACGCACGCCACGGGGGAGATTAACAACCCCACGGCAGTAAAACATGCCTGCACCAGCAAAATGGATGTGGGTTATCGGCGGGCCAAACGGTGCCGGTAAAACGACAGTAGCCTCACCCTTTTTCACAAAAAAATACCCAGAAATCCCGCGTCTTAATGCGGACGACCGGACAATTGAATTGCGTCGTCAATTTCCTGATAAGCCTCAGGGCGAATTAAACCTGATGGCAGCACAACAGATCGATGTTGAGGTTGACCAGCATATCGAAGCGGGTAAGAGCTTTTACGTTGAAACAGTCCTTTCAACTTCCAAATATCGAGCCCCTGTAATTCGCGCAAAAGGGCGCGGCTTCCGTTTCGGCTTATTGTATGTCTCGATTTTTCCGCCCACGCTCTCACCCTTCCGTGTAAGCCTGCGCGTTGCGAAAGGCGGGCATGCCGTAAAGCCGGAAACTGCTATTGCTCGTTATGAACGTTCACATAAGCAATTACGTTGGTTTGGCAGACAGGCGGATGAACTTGTCATTTTCGACAATAGTAACCAGGATGGAAAACCTATCCTGATTGCATACAAAGAAGCCGGTAAGAGGCTTGTGCATGTCGCCAAGAATGTGAACCCCGCCGCAGATCGGGCTATCGCCGGGATAAGAAAAAAGAAGTACCTCGAACAACACCTGTAAATCCTAACAATAACTGAAATGACTTTTCGCGAGGGCGCGAAAAGCGGATTGCGTCGCCGTTGTGCCGCGTGAAGGACACGGCGCGGCTCCTTGCTACGCGCTGCGCCGACAGGCGGCTTGCGCTTCCGTGGCCAAGAAGGGCCACAAAAAAATTGCTCGGCAAGCGTGGGTGAATGCGGCGAGTTCCGCGCATGACATCGAATGCCTCTTTCTATTGAGAGAGGCGTTTTTGATTCCAGATCAAACAGGGAGGACAACATGAGCGAAAAATCCGGCTCAACACCGGCGCGACATTTCACGGTGCAGACGCTGGCCAGATATTGGGAAGTCTCACCAAGCCATATCTACAACCTCATTCATAGCAACCAAATCCGTTACCTGCGTATCGGCAAAGCCATTCGTATCCCAATCCATTTTGTAAAAGAATATGAGGAAGCCGCATGTCAAATGACGATGAACTCTACCGATTCTGGAAGCACCCAAACGGAACTTACTACGTTGTCTGGAACGAACGAATTGAGATCGCCCCCGGCAAATTCCACACTCAGACAAAACGCATTTCAACGGGGACAAAACTTGGGCGACCGGCTGAAGAATTCCGTGCCCAATTCATCGCAGGATTAAAAAATCCTGCACCCAAGGATGAGCCAACTATTGGCTACATTCTTGATCGTTACCGCAATGAACGAGCCATTTACACCCGTTCACTTAAAACGATTGATTATGTCATAAAGCAGCTAAAGCCATACTTCGATCATTTATTACCAAGCCATCTTAGTAATTCTCTATTTAATGATTTTGCAAAACAACAATCCGTTGGGCCGGGAACGATTTTACGGCGATTGGGCGTACTAAAAGCTGCAATTCATTATGCGGAGGGAGAAAGATGGATAGAGAGGCAACCCCAATTCATTATGCCGGTAAAATCTCCGCCGCCGCGTGACCTATGGTTAACGAGAGAACAGATTGTCCTTCTAATCGAAAAGGCCAAATCCGATCACATCAAACTTTTCATAAAAATCGCCGTTTCCACCGCCGCACGTTCAGGAGCAATACTCGATTTAAAGTGGTCACAGATTGATTTTAACAAACGACTAATTGATTTCGGGCCTGGGCACGGCAATAAGCGCCGCGCCATTGTTCCAATGAATGATGATGTTTACGAGGCGCTAATTACTGCAAAGGAGCTTGCGCAAACTGAATATGTAATCGAATACCACTCGAAGCCATGCAAGGAAGTAAAGGTCGCCTTCCGGCGACTCTGCAAGGGTTGCAACATCAAAGCCAGCGCACATACCTTACGCCATACAGCGGCTACTTGGATGGTTATGGCAGGTGTGCCGTTAGCTGAGGTTGCGCGCGTTCTGGGTGATAGCGAGAAAACCGTGGAAAGAGTGTACGGCAAGCATGCGCCGGATTATTTGCGGCGAGCAGTAAGCGCACTCAGCCTCAATAATAATCTGCCTAAACTTCAACCCTGAATAAGTTAGTTTGAAATTAGTGTCTCTTGTCACGAGGAGGACATGGGTCATTGCCGGGCGCTACCGTGTCTGAATCTCTAAATCGCCCATCGCGCCCTTGAACACGAACTTCTCCTCCACCCAAATCCTTTACGATGTCTTTGGCAGCTTTTTCCGCTTTACTCTGCAGACGATGAACACTGTCGGGGGTTTCATTACCACCTTCTTTCACCGCCCATCCCTTTCCATGTTTGACTACATAGCGATCATTCTTGCTCATTTTTCCCTCTTGTATGGTTGAGGCAGACTCCCACACTCGGGAATCTTACACTCAACCAATAGCACAAAACGGGAACAAAAGCTATTTTGCGATTGTTCGTGCCGAAGGCTACAGCTTGTTTGTCGTATTTTTCATTGAGGGTTGAACAAGCCGATTCATTTGGCTCAATTTTTTGAATTTTAACGCTTTTGGATAATCAAGTTAGCTGTCAGAAAAAAGACGACAACGTTCAAATGTCTTAGTTTTATCAATAAGAAATCCCAAACATTACAGCTGTAATGTTTTTGAGAGATTTCCTGCCGGAAAATTTCGGCCAACTATTTGAAAAAGTTGGAGCGGGCGACGAGGATCGAACTCGCGACCCCGACCTTGGCAAGGTCGTGCTCTACCGCTGAGCTACGCCCGCATCCGTATTCAAATGCTTCATATGCATGGTTCCGGCGGATGCCAATATCGCCGGCGTTCCGGACGGGCCGGAACGAAGGCGGATAATACAGGCCCGGCTTGGGTTTGCAAGCTTTTCGGCGCGGGGGCGGACGGGCGGTTTCAGGGCATAAAGGCGCGTTTTTGCGGGATTCCTCATATGAGGCCTTGCTGTTTGTTAAATTACGCTTAAATCATAGACAAGCTCAACACTTCCGGAAGCCTGATGCCGCCCTTATCCAATCTTTCCCCCACCCCCTCTGCTCCGGCCGCCGATCCGGTGCGCGATGTCGATCTCGCCAATTTTATGAGCGAAGTGATCGAGGCCTCGCGCGAGCGCGTGGTGGTGGTGGATTTCTGGGCAACTTGGTGCGGCCCGTGCAAGCAGCTGACCCCCCTGCTTGAAAAACTGGTGCGCGGGTTGAAGGGCGCGGTGCGCCTCGCCAAAATCGATATCGACCGCAACCCTGAAATCGCCCAGCAGATGCGCATTCAATCGGTGCCGGCGGTATTCGCCTTTTTTCGCGGCCAACCGGTCGACGGCTTTATGGGCATCCAGCCCGAAGCGCAGATCAAGGCGTGGCTGGATAAGCTGATCAAGGTTCCCGGCGCCGCAGGCAATGGCGAAGCGGCGGGTATGGAAACCGCGCTCAAACAGGCGGCCGAACACTTCGCGGCCGGCGACATGCCGACGGCACAGTCGATTTATGCCGATATCCTCGATATGGACCCCGCCAACGCAGCGGCCTATGCCGGGCTGCTGCGTTGCCTGGTGGCGGCGGGCGATGTCGACCGGGCGAAACAAATGCTGGGATCGGCACCGCCCGATATCGCCAAAGACAAAGCGCTGGATGCGGCACGGGCCGCCATCGAGCTTGCGGAACAGTCGGGCCAGAGCGGCTCGACCGCCGAGCATGAAAGCAGGGTAACACAGAACCCCGCCGATCATCAGGCGCGATTCGACCTTGCCATGGCCTGTTACGCCGCAGGGCAAAAAGAACGTGCCGTCGACGAACTACTTGAGATCGTGCGGCGTAACCGCGGCTGGAACGATGATGCGGCGCGCAAGCAATTGGTGAAACTGTTCGAAGCCTTCGGCGCCACCCACCCGCTGACCATCGCCGCCCGTAAACGCCTTTCATCGATTTTATTCTCATGACGGGACCGGAAACCACATCCTCTGCAATCACGCCTTCGGCGCTTCCCGAAATTCTGCCGATCTTTCCGTTGTCCGGCGTGCTGCTGCTGCCACGCGGACGGTTGCCGCTCAACATTTTCGAACCGCGCTATCTGGAAATGGTCGAACATGCGCTAGGGCATGGGCGGCTTATCGGCATGGTACAACCGAGCGTGGCGGAAGGGCCGGAACCGTTTCCGCCAGTCTATCATGTCGGCTGCGCCGGGCGGATTACCTCGTTCTCGGAAACCGAGGACGGACGTTTTCTTATTAACCTCACCGGCACCTGCCGTTTCCGGATCACCGAAGAATTGCCGATGGAGCGCGGCTTCCGCCGCGTGAAGCCCAACTGGGAAAAATTCCTGAACGATCTCGGCGCGCCGGACGAGGCCGAGATCGATCGCGAAAAACTGCTGGGTGTGTTGCGCGGTTATTTTAAGCAGCATAGCATTGCCGCCGACTGGAACGCGGTGCAGAACACAAACAACGAGACGCTGGTGTCGTCGCTGGCGATGATCTGTCCGCTCGCATCTAACGAGAAACAAGCGCTGCTGGAAGCCGATGATCTTTCCGCCCGCGCCGACCTGCTCATGGCGCTTCTCGAAATGGCTTCGATGCCGCAAGCCGAAGTCGAAACCGCCGCGCGCCACTAAAGGAGACCGCCATGCCGGACAGAGATACATCCGTTCGCACCGCCGATCCGAAACTGCTGGAAATGCTGGTATGCCCGGTGACCAAGGGGCCGCTGCGCTATGACGCCGCGAAACAGGAGCTGATCAGCGACAAGGCGCAGCTTGCCTTCCCGATCCGCGAAGGCATTCCGATTATGCTGGTGGATGAGGCACGAAAGCTGTAAAAAATCTTATAATCAATCCATAGTTGTATCTTACTATAAGTTTTTAATTTATAACCAGAATATCTGCTCGCCGATATGTCCGACTTCCTTGGACAAGGTCGTGTCCTGCCATATTTCAAAACCAGCGGCGGTGGCGCGTTCGCAGAAATGTATGTCTTCGCCGACAATTTGTTCGCCTTCTACCCGGTCGCTGAACCACGGCTTGGGCAATTTTTCAAATACACTTATCGAAATTAGGAGACAGCCGGTTGGCAGATTTTTCATGCGCAGGAGATTGCCTTCCGATCCAGCCCCGTCCAGCGGTAACCCCGTCGGACCGAAAGGCGCCCGGCGGCGGGAATAAAGCGCGCCAACGATATCCTTGCCATGCGCAAGAAGACGCTTGAGCGCATCGAGCGGAAACACCATATCGCTGTCGAGAAAAAGAACATGCGTGGCGCCGACAAGCTGTGCCGTTACCACGCACTGGTTACGCACGACGGCGACAATCGATCCCTTGCAATTGATCACACCGCAGCGCGCGCCGGGATCGAGACACATCGCGGCAAGATTGGCGGCAAATTCGGCATGCACCATATCGCCGGAGGGAACACAGATGGCGACGGTGGGCGTGATGGCGTTCATCCCTACTCCCTTAACCGGAAGACTGTCGCGTTGCAACCGCGCGTTTGCGTTCTGCAAGCTCATAAAGCAAATCTTCCCATTCCCGTGCGCGCTGCTCCCACCGGCATTGGCGATTGACGGCCTCTGCCTGAGCAAAGGCGCGCTCGGACCATGCCACCGGATTCCGACGGAAGTCGTTGATATTCCGGTTCAGCAGTTCACGGTAATTGCGCATGAATTGTTCCCGGCTGTCGCCGGATCGGGTCGGCAACAGGTCGGCAAAGCCCATTGTCGTGGCTGCAATGCCGCCGGTATCGGTGGCAATCACCTTCATTCCGGCCGCCATGGCCTCCAGCGCCGCAAGGCAGAAAGTTTCTGTCGTTACACAGGGATAAGCCAGAAATGCCGCCGGCCGCAGCCTTACCGCCAGATCGTTCTGCCCGACAGAGCCATGCCATTTCACAAGTGGAATTTCGCGCGCCCGAAGGATGAGCCCGGCACAGGCTTCATCATCCGCCTGATAAACACGCATCGATGAATACACATCCAGGGACGTATCGCCTTCCAGCCCGGCCCATACATCCAGAAGTTCCGACAATCCTCGATCCGGCACGCTGGTATAAGTGGCCCTGTTTTGCTTGGCGGCCAACAGATCGGCCGGCGACGCAAACATACCTTCAAAAGAAGGCGTGACACCGTTCGCCAGAACGCGATTCGACATATCAAGGCCGAATCGCCGTTCCGTTTCGATTTTCTGCCAGGCCGAGACATAGACGATGCAGTCGATGGCCTGGCGCACAAGGGGATTACCGAGCGGCGAAATCGCCTGCTGGTCCGGCGGCAGATGGTCCCAGAAAACATTCACCGAAGCGGGGCTGTATTCACGAAAACGCGGGCATGCGACCACAGCATTGGATGTAACGATCACGTTGAATTTTTCTGTTTCAAAAAATGTCTGCTTGCGGATGACTTCGACGGGATGATGGCGCACCCCCAATACCTGCGCCGGTGTATTTTCAGGCAGCCGGGCCACAAGCGTCACATCATGCCCGTTTCCGGCCAGTTGCCGCGCCAGATAGCAGACGCAGGATTCGGACCCCCCTAAAGGCTCCCCGCCGGGCATCGCCACATCGAATTTAAGCGACGAGAGATTGGCGAAGAGAATTTTCACGGCAGACTAAAAATATTTAGCGAGATTGGTGCGGATGCGCTGTAGCACGGGCGTTGCAGGATCCGGCAATTCGAAAGGACGACCGGTCATTAGCTCGTAGACATCGATGTAAACCTTAGCCGCTTCCAGAATGACCTCCGGCGGAATGACAGGTATATCGTCCGTGTAAGGATCGCAGCGCGCGGCGACCCATGTACGGATAAAATCCTTGTCCAGACGCTCGGGCTGTTCGCCCCTTTCAAAATTCTCGTGATAGCTTTTTTCAACCCAGTACCGGCTGCTGTCCGGTGTATGGATTTCATCGGCAAGAACGATATTTCCCTTTTCGTCAAAGCCGAATTCATATTTTGTGTCCACCAGAATAAGCCCGCGCTTTTGCGCAATCTCCTGCCCGCGCGCAAAAAGCGCCAGGGCCCTGGCAGACACATCCTTCCAGATTTCGGCGCTCAGCAAGCCGCGCTCGACGACTTCCTCTTCCGTAAGCGGGTCGTCATGCGCGCCAACATCGCCTTTGGTGGTCGGCGTAATAATCGGCTTATCCAGCTTCTGATTGTCTTTCATGCCGTCGGGAAAACGATGGCCATATACCTGGCGCCGACCCTTTTTATACATGGTCAGAATGGCCGTCGACGTGGTTCCCGCGAGATAGGCGCGCACTACTACCTCCACCGGCATCATGCGCAGGCGGCGGCAGATGACGACATTGGGATCCGGATATTCAAGAACGTGGTTGGAACAGATATCGCGCGTCTGTTCGAACCAGAAACGCGCAATCTGCGTCAATACCTGTCCCTTGCAGGGAATGGCACCGAGGTTTTTGTCGAAGGCACTGACGCGGTCGCTGGCGATGATAATGCGCCGGCCGTCAGGCAAATCGTAATTGTCGCGCACCTTGCCCCGGTAATGGTTGGGCAACTCCGGGATCGTCGCTTCCGCCAGCACATTTCCGGCACAGGCCGCGAGTTTTTGCGTATCAATCATGTAAGGATCATAGACCGATTGCTATAGCCGCGCCGGATCATCGCCGTATAGGCTTCAGGATCGACATTGCCGCCCGAGGCCACGGCAACGACTGTTTTTTCTTGAAACATGTCGCGCTTGAGACATGCACAGGCAAGCGAAACGGCACCGCCCGGCTCCAGAACCAGTTTAAAATATTCGGCCGCTACACTCATCGCCGCCTCGATGCAGATGTCGCTGGCTGCAAGACCTTTGGCATTGCGATCCAGAAGGATCGGGAAAGTATGGGTCCCCGGACTCATCGCCAGAAGCGCATCGCAGATCGATCCGCTCGGCTTTTGATTATGCAAGATTTTTCCGGCTTCGAGCGAAGCTCTCATTTCATCGAATGTATCGGGCTCGGCTGTATAAATGTCGGGCGGTTTATCGCCGTAAAGATCGCGCGTAAGCGCAACGCCCGCAGCCAATCCGCCGCCACTGCAGTTAATAAGGATTGCATCGGCCGTAAGGCCCCTGGCTTTGGCCTGTTCGAAAATCTCGATCCCCGCCGTACCCTGACCGGCGATCGTGCGCGCATCGTTGTAAGGATGGATCATGCGCAAACCGCGCTCGCGGCTGAGTTTTGCGCCGACCTGCTCGCGGTCCTCGGTATCCCGGTTATAGGTGACAACCTCGGCGCCGTAACGGCGGGTATTGTCAAGTTTAAGTCGCGGCGCGTCATGCGGCATGACAATGGTAGTTTTTACGCCAAACACGCCGGCGGCATACGCGACCGCCTGCGCATGATTGCCGGAAGAAATGGCGATCACGCCGTTTTTCTTTTCTTGATCCGTTAACTGCGCCATCTGATTGAACGCGCCGCGCACCTTGAAAGAGCCGGTAACCTGCACATTCTCTGCCTTGACCAGCAGGCGAAATCCCAGCTGTTTATCCAGAAGCGGCGAATACAGCAAAGGCGTCGTCACGATGTGACCGGCGATACATGCCGCAGCCTGCTGAACGTCCTTAAAGGAAAGAAATTCGGGCATGGCCCGAGGATAGATCAGGAATCACTTGAACGCAAAAACCGCGCCTGGTCTTCAGCCGGCCTGGCTCACACGCATATCGGCCGGCGACTCATCCTCGTCATGATCGTCGGCGCCTGCCTTTACCGTAGTCTTGCCTTCCTTCTTGCCGTCATCGGGCGGCTGCCGGCGCAATTGCGCGGCCATAAGATTCATGACGGCTCCCGCCATGCCGAACAGCGACAAAGCGTCATCCAGCGAGACGCTGTTTTCCGGGGCGATGATCGGGTTGCGGTAGTGATCCTTGATCTGCGCCAGCATTTGCACCACGCGCTTATCGGGACGAAATTCTTCATTTTCCGCCTCGGCCAAGGACGCCAGCTTTTTGAGATACATTGCGAAATTACGCTCGCTCTTGGGTCCGGCGGCCGTGCCAAAGATTTCATAATAAGGCTTAAGCGTCATTTCCAGCGCGCGAAGCAGATGCATGCCGGCGGCAGTGCCAAAACCAAATACCAGCGCGCGGCCCGCCGCATCGAATTCCACCAGCGCCGCCTGTGGAATGACTTCCTGCGCTTCCTTCGAGAAAATGGCGCGTGCATTTTCAGCCAGATCATGTGTCGAGTAAATCCCCCGCTTGCCCGCAAGATAGGTCGGTGCGCGGCTAAGTTCGGCGGCAAAAGTCTGCTCGAATTTTTCTACCAAAGATTGCACCAGCGAAATTTCATGTGCATCAATGCGGTCTTCTCCGGATGGGCTTTTTAACTGCCGTGTATTGGGATCAATGTAGTAACGGCTAAAAAGAGAGCCAAGCTTGCCAAGCAAGCGGTTGGCCGCTTCTCGTGAAATTTCAAGTGTAAAGGGGTCGCCTTTTATAAATCCGTCGAGCAGAGCCTGCGCTTCGGACAAGGGGGCAAACATATCGGCAACGCGTGCCTGGGTACGCAAATTAAACAGCGCATGCAGCTTCGCGCCAAGTTCGTAGAAACGGTATGCGTTCAGTTGCTGCATGTCGCTATGCACCTTTCGCCTTGCGGCACCAAATGACTTTTCGATTGTGCACGTCAAAAAATGTTAAACTGCGCGGTCTGGTAATCCCTTGCCGAACAATCAATTAGCCGCGATTTCATTATCTTTTCTCTACGGCGCGGGGCCGAGCGCCGTCAATAACGTATTATGGTTAATATAATTTTGCTCCCATAAATCAGCACGCGACTTTTTGTTGCGTGCCAATTGTTTCGGCGTGCACGGAAAAAGTTTTCGAATCGTCGTGCGATATCAAAAGGCTAGGGTTTTATGTTCATGTGATGATAAATTCGGATTCTTACAACCGGTTTCCCAATCGCTAATTTTGCCTTCCAACCGTTAACCATGGAGTCTCGCATGACGAATGCCCAAGCCATCTTTGCCGGGGCGGCGCTCATTGCCGCCAGCGTTATTGTCGTTAACACAATCAGACCCGCAGAGGCCGCCCTCAACGGCCCTTACCAGCTCATGCATCACAGCAACACGACGGCTAATGCAGGTGTGTTTCGTGTTGATACGTCATCCGGCGAAGTCAGCTACTGTTATGTCTCGGCGGCGGGCGACCTTGTCTGCAGCACCGGCGTAAAATAGGCCCGTCCATGCTCAGCGCTCTTGTTCCGTCCGGATCGGTAAAATCCATTCCTCTTGTTCTTTTGACCGAAATGAATCTGCGTACATGGCTTAAGCACCAGCCTTCGCGCATTGGAGAATGGGTTCGCACCAATTCCTTCGAAGCGAAACCCGGAACCTATTGCATTCTTCCGGATAATGCCGGCAAACCGGAAAATATAGTCGTTGGCGTTTCAGAACCACCGAGTCTGTGGGACTTGGGCGGGTTGCCAAGCCGCCTGCCGGCAGGTCTTTATCATATTAGCTGGGATGGGCCGGCTTCCCTTCATGAATGGCTGGCACTGGGCTGGGAACTCGGCGCCTACCAGTTTGCACGTTACAAAAAGGCCGGTAAATTCCTTGCGCGCCTCGCGGTTTCGCGTGCTTCGGATTTTGCCAAGATTAAACGCTACGCCGAAGCCATCAATCTGGCACGCGATCTCATCAATACGCCGGCGGAAGATCTGGGACCGGCTGAACTTGCACAGGCCATTGCGTCGGCCGGCAAAAAGTTCGGCGCAAGGGTAAAACAGATTTCAGGCGAGAAATTGCGCCGCAAAAATTTTTCCGCCATCCATATGGTGGGGCGGGCAAGCTCCCGGGCGCCGCGGCTGGTTGACCTTGTCTGGGGAAATCCGAAACACCCTAAAGTAACTCTGGTCGGCAAGGGGGTATGCTTCGACACCGGCGGTCTTGATCTCAAACCATCCGGCGGCATGTACCTTATGAAGAAGGACATGGGTGGCGCCGCCAGTGCCTTGGCCGTTGCGTGGATGATCATGGACGCGCGCCTTCCGGTACGCCTTCGCCTGCTGGTGCCGGCAGTCGAAAATGCCGTTTCCGGCAACGCCTTTCGCCCGACCGATGTTATCCGCATGCGCAATGGCCTTACGGTGGAAGTCGGTAACACGGATGCCGAAGGCCGTCTCGTTCTGGCGGATGCCTTGAGCGAAACCGTGGGCGAAAATCCGGAAATTGTCATCGATTTTTCCACGCTGACAGGTGCCGCGCGCACGGCTGTCGGCACCGAAATTTCTGCGGTCTTCTGCAATGACGACAAACTGGCCGAAGAATTATCCGCACATGGCCGGCAAATGGAAGACCCGATGTGGCGTCTGCCGCTGCACGCCGGCTACAATAAAATGCTGGACAGTTCCGTCGCCGACCTCAACAGTTGTCCATCCTCGCCTTATGCCGGCGCGATTACGGCGGCGCTTTTTCTTCAGCGGTTTGTTTCGCCGAAACAAATCTGGGCACATATCGATTTCATGAGCTGGAATCTTTCCGCACGTCCGGGGCGCCCGGAAGGCGGCGAAGCAATGGCGGCGCGGGCGGTTTTTCGCACCATAGAAAATCGTTACCCAAAAGTTAAAAGTGGTAAATAAAATCAAAGAAACGGCGGCCGTGGCACAGATGCATCACCGATCGTTTGTCTGCCGGAAAGAACGCCCGGGGATAAGCTTCTGTTCTGACTCACACTTCCTTTCGTTGTTCATGTTTTGATTCAAATTTCAAACATGGTTTTGCGTCTGGAATTTTTTCGCAGGCGGGATTCTTCGGTTCGTTACGTCTTGCGAATCAATGAATCGTGACACACTATCGCCACGATCTTTCTTCCTTCCCCAACCTTCTAACTCAATAGGTAATGCCCGTGTCAGCACAGCTTCAATCTCTCGAGTTATGGCGTCATGCTCTCGTTGCCAGCGTGCGCGGTGATGCCCCCGATCTTTCGGCGCGGCAAATGTCGTTGATGCTCTCCGTATATCTGGGCGAAGGCCCGCACACGGTGCGCGGCCTCGCTCAGGCGCTGCGCATCTCCAAACCGGCCGTAAGCCGCGCGCTCGACCGCCTTGGCGAGCTTGGTTATGTGTACCGCCAGCGCGACGATCTGGACCGCCGTAACGTTCTGGTCCAGCGCACGCAGAGCGGCGCCCGTTTTCTCACCGAGTTTTCGCAACTCATCGACGAAGCGAAAGATTTTGTATCTGGCCTGCCCGCCCGTAGCGTTGAATTCGCGGTCGAATCCCAGGTGTCCACCCCCGTCTCCACCAGCTATGGCGAAACTGCCAGCTGGAGCGTCGCTGCTGCCGCAGCCGAATAGCGCTTTCTCCTGAGGTAAGCTTAAACGGGCCGAAAGGCCCGTTTTTGTTTTTAGGCATCGAGAAATCCCCCTCGATCCGCATGGTTTTGTTGTTGTAGATTGCTTTATGTCCAACACGCCTGATCCCCGTACGCATGCCTACCGGCCAGACTTGGCCGCTAAATCGCTTCGCGACATGGTAACCGCCGCCCATTACGTCGATCCTGTGATTCGACAATGCGTACGGGGCGTCGTCCCGCTCCTGGCCGCCCCCACCCCAACCGCCCGGCAGGTGAGCGAGATTCGCTACGGCGAGTTCCTTGATGTTTTCGAACTTCCGGGGGGCAACAAGGGTTATGCCTGGGTCCAGAACCGCAGCGACCATTATGTAGGCTATTTGCCGGAGCCTGACGTCTTAAGTGAACATATCGCCGATCTGTCGAACCGTATCAGTGCCTTGCGCACATTTGTTTATACGGAACCCGACATCAAGTCACCGGTGACCGACGAATTAACCCTTGGCTCCTATGTCAAACTGGGCCCGCCGGAAAAAGATATGCGGCGGCTGGCAAGCGGTGGGTATGTTTTTACCAAACACATTGCCCCCGCGAATGAAGTAGTGGTCGAAGATTATGTCTTTACCGCCGGACGTCTTCTGAATGTTCCCTACCTTTGGGGCGGACGCACGCCGCGCGGCATCGACTGCTCCGGCCTTGTGCAGTTGGCGCTCGAAATGGCGGATATCGAATGTCCCCGCGACAGCGACCAGCAGCGCGAGGCTTTCGGCAAGCCTTTGCCCACCCATTGGCGCGACATGCCCTGGCGGCGCGGCGACATCGTTTTCTTCGATCCCAACCATGTCGGCATCATGACCGGCCCCGAACATCTTGTTCACGCCAACGGGCATTATATGCAGGTGACTGTCGAACCAATTTTCGACGTGGTAATGCGGGGGCTGGAAATCACGGCCGCAGGCCGGCCGGAAATTTAGCGGGCAACCGGTTCGAGATTGAGCGCCGCCGCCAGCAAGGCTTTCGTATAATTTTCCTTCGGCGTCTTGAAAATCTCGACGGCCGTTCCCTGCTCCACCGCCACGCCGTTCTTCATCACGATGACATGATGCGCGAGCGCCTTCACCACACGCAGATCATGACTGATAAAGAGATAGGCCAGGCCATGCTTTTGCTGAAGGCCGCGCAGAAGATCGACAATCTGCGCCTGCACCGACATATCGAGCGCCGAGGTCGGCTCGTCCAGAACAACAAACTTTGGTTTCACGATAATTGCACGCGCGATGGCGATGCGCTGGCGCTGGCCGCCGGAAAATTCGTGGGGATAGCGGTTACGCCCGGCGGGGTCGATGCCGACCTCATTCAACGCAGCGATCACCCGCTGCTCACGATCCGCACGACCACGTGCAAGCTTGTGAATATCCAGTCCTTCGGCAACGATATCGCCGATGCTCATGCGCGGACTGAGACTGCCGAAAGGATCCTGGAACACCACTTGCATCTCGCGGCGCAGAGGGCGCATCTGCCGACGTGAAAAACCCGTAATGGGTTTACCCATAAATTGAATGCCGCCCATGGAATTCAAAAGACGCAGCAGGCCAAATCCCAACGTTGTCTTGCCCGATCCGGATTCTCCCACAATGCCGACGGTTTCTCCCGCACGGGCCACAAGCGAAACGCCGTCGACCGCCTTGATGACATCGACGGTGCGGCGCAACACGCCCTTTCGGATCGGGAAGTGCACCTTAAGATTTTCAGCGCGCATGATCTCCGGCGCGTCCTCCTCCATGGCAGGCGCAGCCCCCTTTGGCTCTGCCGCCAGCAGCATTTTCGTATAGGCATGTTGCGGCTGACTGAACAGCGCAGAGGTGGATGCCTGTTCGACAATTCCCCCCATTTTCATCACGCAGACATGATCCGCCATTTTGCGTACGATACCGAGGTCATGGGTAATAAGAATGAGCGCCATCCCCAGCCGCTTCTGCAAGTCCTTCAGCAAGGCAAGAATTTGCGCCTGAATGGTGACGTCGAGCGCAGTTGTGGGTTCATCGGCAATCAGCAGATCGGGATTATTGGCTAGTGCCATGGCAATCATCACGCGCTGGCGCTGCCCGCCGGAAAGTTCATGCGGAAAAGCATTGAGACGTTTTTCGGCATCCGGCATCGCTACCAGACGCAATAACTCCAGTGTGCGGTCCCTCGCCCGCGCTTCGTTCATGTCTTTATGAACAAACAATACTTCATTTATCTGTTTTTCAATGGTGTGCAGCGGATTAAGCGCCGTCATCGGCTCCTGAAAAATCATCGCAATGCGATTACCGCGGATACGGCGCATAAGCGTTGGGCTCGCCCCCACAAGCTCCTGCCCGTCAAATATGATACTGCCTTGAGGATGCCGGGCGTTCGGATAAGGCAGCAATTGCAGAACCGAAAGGGCCGTTACCGACTTTCCTGAGCCGGACTCGCCGACCAGCGCCAGCGCTTCTCCCTTGTTCAACGAAAAGGAGGCGCCGCGCACCGCCTGAAACATTTCGGAACCGTTGCCGAACACTACATCGAGATTTTCGACCTTGAGCAGCGTCACGGTTTGCCCCTATTGATCTTACGGGGATCGAACGCATCCCGCACAGCCTCGCCGATAAAAATAAGCAGGGTAAGCATGATCGACAGCACAAAGAACGCGCTGATACCGAGCCATGGGGCCTGCAAATTGTTTTTTCCTTGATTGAGCAACTCGCCAAGCGACGGATCGCCCGGCGGCAGGCCGAAGCCCAGGAAATCGAGTGCCGTCAGCGTCGTAATGGAATGATTGAGAATGAACGGCATAAACGTAAGCGTCGCCACCATGGCGTTCGGCAGCACATGCTTGAACATGATGACGATATCGCCTGCCCCCAAAGCCTTCGCTGCACGCACATAATCGAAATTACGCGCGCGCAGGAATTCGGCGCGCACGACATGCACCAGCGACGTCCAGGAAAACAGCAGCATGAGCCCCAGCAGCCACCAGAAATTCGGCCGCACCAGGCTGGCCATTATAATGAGCATGAACAGCATGGGAAGCCCGCCCCATATTTCGATAAAACGCTGCATCAAAAGATCGGTTCGGCCGCCGAAATATCCTTGCACCGCTCCCGCCGCGATGCCGATGATCGAAGAAATCAATGTCAGCGCGAGCCCGAACAGCACCGAAATCCGGAACCCGTAAATCATGCGCGCCAGCACGTCGCGCCCCTGATCGTCGGTTCCAAACCAGTTTTGTGCCGAAGGCGGGGAGGGAGCCGGCTGGTCGAGATCATAGTTGATCGTGTTATAGGAAAAGGGAATAAGCGGCCAGACCATCCAGCCTTTCTCTTCAATAAGTTTTATGGCATAGGCGTCACGATAACGCGTTTCCGTTTCAAATTCCCCGCCAAACGCCGTTTCGGGATAGCTTTTGAAAATCGGGTAATAATAACGGCCGTCGAACTTGATAAGGAGCGGTTTGTCGTTCGCTACAAATTCGGCAAACAGCGTCACGAAGAACAGCAGCAGAAAAATCCATAATGCCCAGAATCCACGCCGGTTGGCCACGAAATTGGCCCAGCGGCGCTGCATAAGCGGCGACCACGTTTGCGGCGAAAAAAAACTCACGTTTCCCTCGCCTCGAAATCGATGCGCGGGTCAGTGGCGACATATGCCAGATCGCCAAGGAGGTTCATGACCAGCCCCAGCAGCGTGAAAAAATAAAGCGTGCCAAACATGACCGGGTAATCGCGATTGACGGTAGATTCGAAGCCGAGCAGACCGATGCCATCCAGTGAAAAAATAACCTCGATCAACAGAGAGCCGGTAAAGAGAATGGAGATAAACGCGCCAGGAAATCCCGCGATCACGATCAGCATGGCATTGCGGAACACATGCCCGTAAAGCACACGGCGCTCCGTCAGCCCCTTGGCGCGGGCCGTCAGGACGTATTGCTTGTTGATTTCGTCGAGAAACGAGTTTTTGGTAAGCATGGTCAGGCTGGCAAACCCGCCGATCACCATGGCCGTCACCGGCAGCGTTATGTGCCAGAAATAATCGCCGATCCGCTGTGGCCAGTTCATATCGGCCCAGTTATCCGAAACCAGGCCGCGCAACGGGAACCATTCGAAATACCTGCCGCCCGCAAATACGACTATAAGCAGCACGGCAAACAGGAAACTCGGAATCGCATAGCCGGCGATGATGACGGCGCTGGTCCAGACGTCGAATTTACTGCCGTCCTTCACCGCCTTGCGGATGCCGAGCGGGATGGAGATGAGATACACCAGAAAAGTCGTCCATAAACCCAGCGAAACCGAAACCGGCATGCGGCTGGTCACCGCATAAAACACGGTTTCGTCACGGTAATAGGATTTTCCGAAATCGAACCGCGCGTAATTGCCCATCATCGTGAAAAAACGCTCATGGAGCGGTTTATCGAAACCGAACTGGTGTTCCAGTTCCTTGATGAGCTCCGGATCGATGCCGGCGGCGCCAGGATAACGGGAGACTGCCGCCTCGTCGCCGGCTTTCATGATCGGCCCGCCCGGCGCCGATACGTCCCCGCCCGCCGAACCGCCGAACCGTGCCGTGGCCCCCACATCCGCCCCATGCAACCGCGCCACGATCTGCTCGATCGGCCCGCCCGGGGCCGCCTGAACGATCAGAAAATTGATAACCATGATCCCGAACAGGGTCGGGATAATCAGCAGGAGGCGGCGGATGATATAGGCGAGCATCGCAAACGAAACCTGGACCGTGCAAAAGAAGAAGCGCGAGAACGTAAATTTCTTGCACGGATCGGGATATAAATGAAGACATTAATAAAACGCGCTGGCGGCTAACTCAAGGTATACTGGCTAAGTACCGCGTAAGACTCATGACCGCGCCGTTTTGCTTCGGGAATGAGATCCCGGAAAACAACATCCGCACCATCGGGAACTTCTAGTTCAGCTCCTGCGGCAAGTGTGTTTAATGTCTCTGAAAGATAAGAAACTGCCGCTACATGGCAACGGATATAATGCTGCTCGTCCGCAACAGCGCCAAGTACTTCGGCCACAACGGCATGCTGACCAGCAGGCGGTCGACCAGCACGACTTATGGTTCGCGGCCGGCGCGCTTCAGATAATAAAGTCGGAGGCATACGTTTGCGCACGCGATCATAGTACGCAACCGCATTTATGCCGAAACTTGATCCAGGCATTCCGGCGGCTGCCGGATCAATTCCATCCTTAAGCAGCCTTCTGATAAGATAAATATCTCCACGAGGGACCTCTTCCGTTGGATTCCAACGAATTGACTCGGCACTTGCGTATCGTGCCCTGCGTTCAAGATCCACCGCATCCTGATACCGCGCCTCGAAATTACTCGTATAGGATTCGATTTGAGATTTAAGAAATCGGAGTATATCTTCGCTGGCATGACGCCTGAGATTTTCAAAATACTCGGTTCCTTGCCGACGTAATCCCACTAATCGATCATTTGGCGGCTCAATATTTTTGATCAGCGCCTCACGGAAAAATGTTTGCGCCAATGCAACCACCTCGACAGCAGCCGCATTGAATTGGTCTATAAAACCATCCATATTTTCAGGCTTCACATAATCGGTCATATATATACTTTCGACGTTTTATGTGTTGTTTGTATATCTTTCTGGTGTTTTTTAAAATATTTTCATGCAAATCGTTTAATGATATTTGATGCGCACAAATACTTGTAATGCCTATATTACCAAGCCGCCTTCCAGGCTTTTGCCTGGGCATATCACCATTAATCCCGAATTAATCTGGCCCGGTGTATGACCTTTTGTTATTATCGGGGCCGGAGGCACATAATGCGTGTACGTATTTACCAACCCGCCAAGAACGCCATGCAGTCCGGCCGCGCCAAATATTGCGAATGGCGCATCGACCCGGTTCTGGAAACGCCGCGCACGCCCGAGCCGCTGATGGGCTGGCTGCGCGCGGGCGAGACGCTGGGCGAACTGATGGGCCGCATGTCCTTCCGCACGCCGGAAGAAGCTGCCTCCTTCGCCCGCCGCAACGGCTGGGACTACACCATCGACCTGCCCGAAGAACGCCGCGTCCGTCCACGCAGCTATCTCGATAACTTCCGCATCGTCCGCCCGGAAGACGAAGAACGAAGATACGCCAAAAAGCACTAATCTTTCCCGGAGTGTGCCCTTAGCTCAACTGGTTAGAGCAGCTGCCTTCTAAGCAATAGTTCACTGATGGTTTTACGGGGCTTTTGGGGCCGAAATTGAAGTGGGTTTACATCGGGTTTACAGGTTGGTGAGATAATAAGAATTACGTGCCCGTAGCTCAGCTGGATAGAGCAGCTGCCTTCTAAGCAGCAGGCCGCCCGTTCGAATCGGGCCGGGCACGCCATTCACACACTACGACAGTCTGTTTCCTATTCCGGAAAATCTCATACATCGCTGATCTACGCTGCGCTGCTCTTCATCTCGGCCGATGCCGGTTTGGGGTTTCGGCGGATTTTGGGAGGGCCTTTGGGAAAACCGCTGCGGTCGCTGTAATCGCGCCGGCCGCCGCGGGTGCGTTTTTGCATTTCGGTCGTGCTTTGCGCACCTACGACATCCAGCATCGTTATGCCGGCAACCAGCACAAGCGCCAGGCCGACATTCCGCCGTTTCGGGTTATCCGCCCGATAAGCGCTGATCAAAGTCAGCATATCCATTCCATCGCCGCCGACCCGGCTCCATAAACCGGCCTGCTTTTCTGTCGACAGCGACATCATGCCGCTGCCAATCTCCCGCACGCCATAGGCGCGCACAAGTCCTTCGCTGCCCTGCATGCCAAGGGTGTGGGTTACACAGCGCGGTGCGAACAGTTCCGTCAGGCCAAGACCAATACTGAACCAGCCAAGTGCGCGGCCCAGACGGTCGGCCGGCCGCAACGAACTCGGCCCCGTGCCGAGAATCCGGGGATCGCCGCCGGATCTGGGAATGCGCGACCTAACGAGGTTGAGAAGCAGACTCACGGTTTGGCCTTTCTCGCATGCCGGGTTTCAGAACCACCTTGATACAACTGTCCCGCTTGTCGCGAAAAACATTGTACATTTCAGGACCGTCTTCGAGCCCGACGGTATGGGTAATGACGAATGACGGATCGATCTGCCTCTCTTCGATGCGGCGCAACAGATCGTCGGTCCAGCGGTTGACATGGGTCTGCCCCATGCGGAAGGTCAGCCCCTTGTTCATCGCGATGCCCATCGGTATCTTGTCCACCAGCCCACCATAGACGCCGGGTATCGAAATAATGCCGGCGGTACGGCATACATAAATCATCTCACGCAGCACATGCGGCCGGTCGCTTTCCAGCATGAACATCTGCTTGGCGCGGTCATATAGCGTATCGGGCTGCGACAACGACACGTGGCTTTCCAGCCCGACAGCATCGATGCATTTTTCCGGTCCCTTGCCGTCGGTAAGGTCGTTCAGGCGATCGATGACGCTTTCTTTTTTAAAGTCGATTGTCATCGCGCCCGCCGCCTGGGCCATGCTCAGGCGTTCCGGCAGGCTGTCAATGGCGACAACCTGCTTTGCGCCCAGGATCATGGCGCTTCGAAGGGCCATCTGGCCCACGGGTCCGCATCCCCAGACGGCAACCGTATCGGTGGGCTGGATATCGCATTGCATGGCGGCCTGCCATCCTGTGGGAAAAATATCGCTGAGAAAAAGCACCTGCTCATCGGTCAGATGACTCGGCACTTTGATATGGGTGGCGTCGGCAAAAGGCACCCGTAAATATTCGGCCTGCCCGCCCGGATAGCCGCCGGTCAAATGCGTATACCCGAACAAGCCCGCTGTCGCATGGCCAAAAACTTTATCCGCCAGGGCCTTCTTGCGGTTGGTCGTCTCGCAGACGGAGAAATTCCCGCGTTTGCATTGATCGCATTGGCCGCAAATGATGGTAAACGGCACGACAATACGGTCGCCTTTCTTGAGATGGCCGTTCACGCCGGCCCCCACCTCGACAACTTCCCCCATCGTTTCATGCCCCATGATGTCGCCGGGGAGCATGGCAGGAATAAAATTATGAAAAAGATGCAAATCGGAGCCGCAGATCGCGCAGCTCGTGACCTTGATGATCGCATCGCGCGGATCTTCGATCCGGGGATCCGAAACCGTATCGCAACGGATATCTTCTTTCCCGTGCCACACCAGCGCCTTCATTGTTGCTCCTTCGAGGGACACAATGTTTTGCGTTTACGAACAAAGAGCTCACCGGACCGGAGAGCGGGTGGGGCAGCTGACGGCCACGCAGCGGCAAGACGAAGCCAGAAGAAAAGCAAAAACGAAGTCAACTGCTCATTGATACCACAAATTACATTGCGATAACCAGAGTCTGGCTTGCGTCTGAACGTCGCGATGGTGAACTATGCCGCCTGTGAATTACGACTGTTTCGGTCGCGGTGTTTGAAGAACCGGCGCTTGCCCTGATTGCCGCGATTATCATTGCGCGGCCCGCGGTTTTCACGCGGCTCCTGCATGCGCGGCGCCCCGGGATTCATCATGCGATGTATTGCGTTCCACTTTTGGCGGTCGGCAGGGGTGAGGAAATTGATCGCCTTGCCGGATGCCCCCGCGCGTGCCGTGCGGCCGATGCGATGGATATAATCTTCCGGGCATTGAGGCATGTCGTAATTGACCACCAGCTCGATATGCGGCACATCGAGCCCTCGCGCGGCAAGATCGGTTGCTACCAGCACGCGGAATTTTTTATCCCGGAAAGACTGGATCACGCGGTCGCGGCGCGACTGGCGCAAGTCACCGTGAATGGCATCGGACGCCAGATTCTGACGCGAAAGCTTTTCCGCAAGTTTCTCGGTTCCCCATTTGGTTTTCACGAAAACGATGGTTGAACCGCTATGCGATGCAAGTTGCTCCAGCAGTTTGGCGTATTTGTCGCCGTCGCTGGTCTGAATCAGTTCCTGCTGAATATTTGGCGCGGCGGCTGTGGTGGAACCGACTGTAATGCGTTCCGGGTTGTTGAGGTATTTATTGGAAAGCTTCTGGATGCCGGCCGGCAAGGTCGCCGAAAACAGCATCGTCTGGCGTTCCGCGGGAATATGGGCAACAATCCGTTCGATCTGAATGCCGAAGCCCATATCAAGCATGCGGTCGGTTTCGTCGAGCACCAGAAAGCGTGTGTTCTTGAGCCGCAGGCTGCCGCGCTGCAGATGGTCGTTAATGCGGCCGGGTGTGCCGACAATGAGGCGCGGGTTGCCGTGAAGCTGCCGGAACTGACGCGGCATCGGCTCGCCGCCGATCAGCAGGGCCGTGCGGAT
The DNA here is from genome assembly GCA_050248075.1 of Bdellovibrionales bacterium. GTDB lineage: Bacteria > Pseudomonadota > Alphaproteobacteria > UBA9219 > UBA9219 > JBFWTA01. Next base: position 22,722 of record JBFWTA010000003.1, read on the forward strand.
ATCCGCGACCGGGATCATCTGTTGAAGCGCCTTCATAACCTGGGAAGCAAGTTCGCGCGTCGGGGTCATGACCAGCGCCGCCGCCTGCGGGTTTTCCATAAGCTTGGCGATAACCGGTATCCCGAATGCGCCGGTCTTGCCGGTCCCCGTCTGGGCGGTCCCCAGCACGTCGCGTCCGGCAAGCGCCGGCGGTATCGCCTGAACCTGAATGGGTGTGGGCGCCGTGAATTGCATGCGCGCAAGCGCGTGCAAAAGCTTCGGCGGCAAGCCAAAGCCATTAAAATCCGTTGTCATTTTTGAATCCTTAAAGCTTCGCCCGCCGGCCTGGCCGGCGGGTGAGCACATCTCGTTAATTTATATTTGCAGTTCTTTAAACTTAAGCGGCGTCGACCAGCTTAAGATTGGCAGCCGAGGTCTTGCCCTTGTTCGAAGCAAGTTCATAGCTGATGCGCTGACCTTCCTTGAGGTCGCTCAGGCCGGCGCGTTCGAGCGCGCTGATATGGACGAATACGTCCGCACCGCCTTCGTCCGGCTGAATGAAACCGAAACCCTTGGTGGCGTTGAACCACTTTACCTTGCCGTTAGCCATTATACTTTTCCTTATACGTTGTTGGCCGGCTCCGAAATGGAACCGGCTGCGAGCATAGCGATCAGGACTGTGCCAACCGGCACATTCCTCAAAACTCATCACAAACGCAGGAAAGGTTGGCTTTGGGCCGTTCTTTCGGAAATGCAGTTACAAAACGGCATAAGCAGAAGCGAGAGTTATGTCTAAACTCAAGGCGCACTATATAGATAATTATCTTTATCCCCAAGCACATTATTAAATGCCTGCACCGCCCATCAGAAAAATCCACTAACGCCCTGTTATTACAAAAAAATCCGCTTCCGCAAAAATGTGGATTCACACTGATGAATAGTCTGTCTCGCCAATATTCCTATCGTATGCAGTTACTGTTATACACATGAAGCCAAAGATTCGAGCGTCAGAACTCGACATTGGTTCTCCCATATATCAAGGCAAAAAATGTCCTTCCGAGAAACCGGGCGTCGCGACTGGGTCATGCTGGCCGGTATCGGCGCTTTTCTGTCCCTGATTCCCTGCCTTTTCAATCCTCGATATTACTTTATCGACGATGCGCAGCAGGAATTCATGCCTGCCTTTTACAATATCGGCCGGGCCTTAAGGGAAGGGTCTTTTCCCTTCATTACCCTTACCAACTGGTTCGGCGGCAATTATCTCGCCGAATATCAGTATGCGCTTTATAATCCTGTCAGCCTGATCACCTATTTTCTCCTTCCCTCCATAAATTCGCTCGCTGTTTCGGCCACTTTACTGGCCTGTTTTTATCAAGGCATGCTGGCGGCGGGCGCCGTCGTCCTGGCACGAAATTACGGCATCGGTCGCCCTGCGGCGTGGCTGCTGGCCATCACTCTCGTCACCAATAATTTCATCGGTTACTGGTTTGCCGCCGCATGGCCGCCGATACTTATAGGCACGGCATGGTTCATGTGGGCATGGGCATCGCTTCTGCGCGCGCATGAATCGGCCGGGCGATGGCTGATCAGCGTCGGATTTGCCTACCTCATGCTCTCCGCCGGTTCACCCCATACCGATATTGTGTACGCGCTCCTGACTCTAATCTTATTTGTTGCGGCCTTGCGCCGGCGCGAAGCCGTGAAGGCGATTTCGATATGTACCGCCCTTCTCGCGGCCCTTCTGCTCTGTATGCCTTCTTTTATTCCCGTTCTAACGGTTATGGATATCACGGGCCGGGCGCGCGAAATCTATAATCAGGGATTTCTTATCCCCAATCTCTACGATCTGCTGGCGCTGAGCTCTCCCTTTTTGCAAGGCTACATGCACACCTATTTTTACCCCCTGGACAGCATGGTGCCGCATAACGGCATGTTGCCGGTCTACACGGCTTTCCGGCGCATCGGCACGCCGTTTTTTTATTGCGCCTGGTATATTTTTCCGCTTCTGCCGTTTATCGCCTGGCGCAAGATCGACTGGAAAAAAACGTCGGTCGGCGGGTTGTTATGCCTGACGGTCCTTCTGCTGGTCGCCTCGCAGGGGCCGGATCACCTGACCGTTCTCATGGCGCCGTTTCGTTTTGTTCCTTATTTCCACATCACGGCCGTTCTTCTGTTTTTTCTTCTTCTGGCGCAGAAGAAATTACATACTCAAATAAACGCGCGTACGATTACCTGGTCGGTGATCCTGTTGAGTTCCAGCGGCATCATGGCCCTGCAAAAAAACCCAGGCGCCGTGTTGCTAATAGCGCTCGGCCTGGCGATTTGCGCGGCGGGAATATTTTTCTTTTTACATTCCCGCCAGCATGGCGAACCAATGATGTTCTTCATCCTGACGCTACCGACAATTATTCTTTTCATTATTACTCATATTTATTTTCCGTCCAATGTAGATTTGGTCGATTGGCATTTCGATCCGCAACGGGGAAAGACGCCCCTTACGCATCGGGCCTATGACTCCTATACGTTCTACACAGGCGGCGCCGGCAATCCGAATTACCCCGCCCGGCTTGACGAATTTCAGACCGGGTTCATGGCGCTGGAAACCGGCATTCCCCAGATCAATGGATATTCCTCGATCATTCACCAGCCTATAGCCGGATTTTTATGCATGACGGTTTTTGGCGAAACCTGCGCCGAAGTCGCCACGCCGCTGTTCGACCGCAACGCGTTAACGGGCTTGCGTTACGTGGACCTGTTTCGCGTGGACCGCATTGTCGCAATGAGGGGGCCGCATCTGAATGCCCTGCTCCCCCGTCTCGACGACAAATGGCGTCGGGAAACAGACGGTAGATATACGCAAACCTTCGTGCGCACCCTGCCGAACGCCCATCTGCCCGGCACGGTTGCATGGATATCCGGGGGCATGCGCCTCGTCGCAGCCGCCCGGCCGGAACCGATGACGGAAGAATACCGCCTTACGCAACGCGCGCAGGACAACGACCATGTTGTGTTCTCGCGCCTGTGGTGGCCGGGATATGAGGCCGAATATGCAGGCAGAAAGGTTTCCGTCCGGGGAGAACAAGGCATTTTCGTAACTGTGGATTTGCCCGACGACGCGCCGGAAAGCGGCACACTTAAGCTTCGTTACCGCCCGCCCCATATGCCGGCGACTATTGCCTTATTCAGCCTGGGGCTGGCCTTGTGCGCCGGAATGACCGCATATCGCCGCCATTCGATAGTTTTTTTTGCAAGCTTGCTATCGGGAAAAAAGCCTAGCCTGGCCCGCTGGCCATATTCTTCAGCATGTTCTTGAAAGTGGGCATACAGTTTTTCATGATCCGGTGCCGTAAACTTTATTCCCCTTCAAACTGTCTTTGTCCGGAATCTCGTGCCGAACAGCGTTCACGGTTGCCAAACGTATGGGCTCGCCTGGGCGTAATACCAGTTTGCCAGTCCTTAACATTTCTTTGGCCGCAGCCATGAAATCGGCTTCGGCAATTACATGGCAAATGCGTATATACATGAAGTTATTGCCTGTTTAGCCTATGTAAAACACTTCTAAACCGCAAAAACCCGTTGCGTTCTTCCCCCATACTGCAGTATAAAACGCCATCTTCCGGGGATAATTCCCGGCAGATTTATTAACCAACACTCACGCGCGTTCGGCCCCTCGCGGTAAATCCCGCAGCTCGGCCTTCCGGTGTTGCCACGGCAACTCTAAAACGCGCGGCGGATTAACCGGAGAAAGGCAAAGACCATGACGATGCCCGTCGTAACCCTGCGGCAATTATTCGAAGCCGGCGTACATTTCGGCCACAACACCCGCCGCTGGAATCCCAAAATGCAATCCCACCTGTTCGGCGTACGCAATGGTGTGCACATCATCGACCTCGAACAGACGGTCCCCCTCATGCAGCGCTCGCTGCAGATGCTGCGCGACATCGCCGCCGAAGGCGGCCGTATTCTTTTCGTCGGCACCAAGCGCCAGGCGCAGGAACGCATAGCCGAGGCCGCCAAGCGCTGCGGCCAGTATTACGTCAATCACCGCTGGCTGGGCGGCATGCTCACCAACTGGAAGACGATTTCTCAGTCGATCAAGCGTCTGCGCGATATCGATGAAAGACTCCAGAAAGACACCGGTAAATTCACTAAAAAGGAAATGCTCGACTTCACCCGCGAACGCGACAAGCTGGAACGCGCGCTGGGCGGCATCAAGGATATGGGCGGCCTGCCGAATGTTCTGTTCGTCATCGACACAATCAAGGAAAATATTGCCGTCGAGGAAGCCACCAAGCTCGGTATTCCGGTTATCGCCATCGTCGACAGCAATTCCGATCCGTCGAAAATTGCTTTCCCGATTCCCGGCAATGACGACGCCTCACGCGCCATCGAGCTTTATTGCGACCTCGTTTCGCAAGCCGTGCTCGACGGTCTCGAAGCCGAGCTTATGCATAGCGGCAAGGATGCCGGCACATCCGAAAAAGTGCCGTCCAGCGAAACCAAGGCTCCGGTCGAGGAACCGGCGGCGGCGGTGAACGCCTAACGAGGGAGTAGCTGTTAGTCCTTAGCTCTCAGGGCTGACGGCTAACAGTCAATTTAATTTTGCTAACAGCCAACAGCTGGCAGCTAACAGCTCACGGAGAACCCAATGCCCGAAGTAACCGCAACCATGGTCAAGGACCTGCGCGAGAAGACCGGCGCCGGCATGATGGACTGCAAGAAGGCTCTCAACGAAGCCAATGGCGACATGGAAGCCGCCATCGACTGGCTGCGCAAGAAAGGCCTTTCCGCCGCCGCCAAGAAAGCCGGCCGCGTCGCCGCCGAAGGCCTTGTTGCCGTTGCCGCTACCGATAAAAAAGCCGCCATCGTCGAAGTCAACGCCGAAACCGATTTCGTTGCCCGCAACGAGCAGTTCCAGAATTTCGCGCTGCAGACTGCAAAAATCGCGCTGGAAACCGGCGCCGACGGCGAAACGCTCAAGACCAGGCCTTACCCCGGTTCCGCCGATGTCCAGGAGGCGCTTACCAACCTCATCGCCACGATCGGCGAAAACATGAATATCCGCCGCGCCGCGCAGTTGAGCGTGCCGCAAGGCATCGTCGCCAGCTACGTGCATAACGCGCTGGCGCCGAATCTCGGCAAGATCGGCGTGCTGGTCGCGCTCGAATCATCCGCCGATGCCGGCAAGCTCATGGAACTCGGCAAGCAGATCGCGATGCATGTCGCCGCCGCCCGTCCCGAAGCGCTTGCGATCGAAAACGTCGACCCGAAATCGCTCGAGCGCGAACGCGCGATTTTCACCGAGCAGGCCAGGGCCAGCGGCAAGCCCGACAACATCATTCCCAAGATGGTCGAAGGCCGCATTCGTAAATATTACGAAGAAGTCGTGCTGCTCGAGCAAACCTATGTCGTCGACGGCGAAAGCAAGATCAAGGATGTCGTCGAAAAGGCCGGCAAGACGCTGGGCGCGCCTGTGAAGCTTATTAACTTTGTGCGCTACCAGCTCGGCGAAGGCATCGAAAAGACCCAGGACGATTTCGCGGCGGAAGTCGCGAAAATGGCCAGCTAAGG
>JBFWTA010000004.1:0-25138 GCA_050248075.1 Bdellovibrionales bacterium
AACTCCGATTTTGTCCAGATATCTGCCGTCTGCCGTCAATAAAGTCCTATGAATAAAAACTTCGGCAAACTTACGCAAATTCGCCTTTAAGCCTACGGAGTCTTCGTGGAAGAAAGTCCGCTCTGCGTTGGTAAGCAATGAAAACATACTATCACCGACAGCATCCTGCTTTTTAAAGTGCGGCGAGTTAAAAGTTGCAAATCTTGAAGGCCTTTCCGATGGAACTATAACAATAGAAGAGCTTTCGGGAGACGAAGCGGAAACAGGTGAGGCAGAGCCTAAAGTTTTTTCGTTTGCGCCTCTAAATTGACCATATTCACTCCAATCATCCAGTGTGGCAATCAAGACCGTCCATTGGTTTATGCCAATGCGTTTGCGAGCACCGCTAATAAAGTGCTGCAATATACTTTCGTTTAGGCGCACGGTCTTATTATTTCGAGCCTCGTACTTTTCTATCGCTCCTATTAGGCGACGAGTTCCCGGAAATGCTGCCTCTTTAAGCTTGGCGTTGAGCATCTCGCGCATTTCGGGGGTAATTAGAATTCTTTCATCGGCTCCTGTCTTGGGTAAAACTTCAATGACTTCATTTGCACGTGCCCATTCTTGGGCTCGAATCTTTTTTAGTTCCCCGGACAGAAGTCTTTCAAGTCTTGACTCAGTTAAATTGCTGGACGGAACGCCGTTTTCATTTTCGTATGCATTTATAATGCTGATTAGGCGTCGTGCACCATAGACTTATTAGAGAGCGGTCAATTACAAAATAATGATGTAAGTTTTAATATTAATGACGAGGCACACAACGGATTATCAATTCGCCGTGAAGACGCAGCGAATATGCGGGGGTCGGACATTGAAGTCCTCTGCCGCCATTGCCAAAATAGTCTGAAGGTTAGACCGGCAGCGGTTGGCGGTGTGATTTGCCGCCGTCATTTAGTGCGGTCTGCGGTGTTTTTCCTTGGTCATTATGGCGATAAGGGGCGTGTATTCCTCGCCGCAGTTCCTAGCGAAAATTCAAAATTGGAAGAGCAGGTGCCAGCTCGCATTAAGAAAGGGCTAGCTTATTGCCACAGCCTCGCTGAGGCCATTTACAAACTCTACTGGGATGAGAAACGCGAAACTCATCGCCGTGGCAGTCGTGGCGAAGGCGCCGGCGGCATTATCCGTCTGATCAAAATTCTCGAGCAACTCGATGTAACTTTTGACATTCAGACAGTGACGGGTGATCAGTTAGTGGCGTTGCTACCGAAAGAAGAATTTAACGAATATTTGCAGCTCGTGACTACCAAGACCAAAACTATGACGGCTGTCGCTTAAATTCTTGCGGCTTTAAATAGTCAAGAAAAGGACCCGCATATCCATTTTGCGCGGACGAGCGGTGCAGACCCCTAGTATTGCCGTCGGCGGTATCGACGACGATCAGAAGGGACCCAGAAATTATGCTGCTTTGTCTTCTGCCATATTATTAGCTCCCGCCGACTGAAATACCTTCGCCAACGCTTCCACGGCCTCCTCGCCGCCACGGACGGCCTGCGTGTAATGTGACAGCGTAATCGTAGCGTTGGCGTGGCCGGCTAGCTTCGCTACCAGACCGACCTCAATGCCCTGCGCCTGTAGTGTCGAAATGAAGAAGTGGCGCGCGCTATGGGGTGTGACATGCGGCAGACCGGCCTTTTTCAGCGCAGGATGCCATACTCGAGTCCTGAAATTTGAATAAAGCAGGCAGTTGCCGCCTCCGGTGCGCGGTACCGGTTTATGACGCATGTGGCCGATGTTCGGAAATACGCGATACGGAACGCCCTCTCTTCGGGGGCATCGCTCACGCCAATCAAGAAGCATTTCGTAAAGCATATTTGACATGGGTATTGTGCGAGTACCGGCAGCCGTCTTCGTGATGTTGCTAATACTGCCGTCTTGCTCCTGCATTCTGCAAATCCGAATTGTACGCTTTTCGAAATCTACAACTTCCCATAGCAAGCCAAGTTGCTCTGAGGGGCGAACGCCCGTTAGAAATGGAAAGGCATAATAGATGCCATAGTCCCGGTCGTTCCTGGCCTGTTCGAGAAGCTTCTTAGCCTGCTCCGGTAATAGGATTACCTTTTTCTCTTTCGGCTTTCCCCGACCTAACCGGCGGGGCATAATCGCCTTACAGACGCTATCCACTTTGGTGTTACTGCTACGGCAGCTTATGATGCCCAAAAAACACTTGAGCGCACTCATCGAAATCGTATTTACAAACTCGATTTGCGCGATGCAGTCGAACGCGGTCTTTTGACAGACTATATTCACGTCCAGTACGGCATTATGCGCATTTTGCCGTCGTTGATGAAAAGAAAGAGTGTAGATCTAACAAATGCAGAATTTACGTTATTAAAACGGCAGGAATGGTCGCGTTTAATTTCGCGCGCTTATGCGTCAATGGTTGATGGCGTGAGCAATCAACCTTTACATGATAAGGTTGCCACATTATTTGCAGCAGATACGCGGCATGCAGACTCTTTAGTTGAATTACTGAATAACAATCCAATTTTACGTCGCAAAGCAACTTTGGCTGGATTTGATGATGTGGCTATATCAGAATGGCAATCGCAGCATGCACAAAAACTAATAATTGAAGCCCAGCAAAAAGTTATCCCCGTCACGAATGAGATGGTTGACTCGCTACAAGCGAAAATTGCTGAGCGCGGCGATTATCGACCCAATTCAAAGCGAGCGCCTTCTTAAGCAAGCCCACAAATTTCTCCCCTCTCACCCTATGGGTGCAGTCCTCGATATTTGTGGGTTAGATCGACCGGCAAACGACTTTACCAAACTGCGTAACCTTAAAACTGGCCTTGGTCAGCTTGCCGATCTCTGGAGGGCAGCGTCCATTGAAGTCTGTGGGAGACGATGAAGCCCAAACATCATGTAACAAAATTACTTTGGATTCGATCTACCGCGAAAAAGTGGAGTCTCGTGTACATAGGGTGGGAGGGAGAAGTGATTTTGGCTCCCCCTCGTAACCGCCATTCCCTGAAAATCTGAAAACATCACGATGTGAAAATCAACTTTTCGCATACGGGATTATTGCGTCCGATAGGAGGTTTGCCATGTCAGATGACAATTCCTCTTTTCCTTCTTTGGCATATCTTCAATTCCGCAGAGCCAAATCATTGTGCAATCGTAGCGCACCTATCAAATTTGATTTGGATGATAAAACAAAAAGCTCCGCGCAAGTTGCGCTTTCCGTCGAACAACAAGTTGTCGAACGGAACGCTTGCGGGCTAAAGCCCGAGAAATCAAAGCCTTTTCGTCTAGCTGTACGACTGTCCAAAAACGAACGGGAAATCGTTGTTCGACGGGCCGAAAAGGCTTGTCTGATACTCAGCGAATACTTCCGGGCTGCGATCTTAGGGCCGGAATATGTGTCGAACAATGACCCGGTTAAACAGGAATTGCTCAAGAAGATCAGCCGCGAATTATCCCGTCAGGGCAATAATTTGAACCAGATCGCATTCCATTTGAATGCCGAGATGGTGCCACCGTCCGACGCGGAATCCATGCTGGGGATTATGGCCCGTTCACTTCTGGCAGCGCATACGGCTGTTCGACAGGCTTTGGCCGAAGACCGGGAGGCCGAGATATGATTATCAAAAGCCACATCCGGGGCGGCTACCGGGCCGCTGCCGACTATTTCAAAGATCAAGGCGAGAATGAGAAAACGCGCATTGTCGAGATTAGCGACCCGTCCGCCAGGAATCTGGATGAAGCGTTTCATAACATGTGGGTGGTAAGCAGCAACACACGGGCAACCAAGCCGCTTCACCACATCAGCATCAACCCGATGAAGGACGAACGGCTGACCGACAAGCAGGTATTGGCCATCGTTGAACGCTGTGAGCAGAAATACGGCTACAAGCTGTTCCATCACCAGCGCGTTATTATCGAACACGTCAAGGACGGTCGGCAGCACTTCCATGTCATGTGGAACCGCGTAAGCCTCTATACTGGAACCACAGTATGGCCGGGCGAGCATTGGAAGAAGTCCAAACAGGTATGCCGGGAGATGGAAAAGGAATTGGGCCTTAAAAGCCCAAAGCCACGTCAAGGAAGCCGGAAAGCCCTCAGAGCTAAAGGCAGAGCCAGACCAAAGAAAAGAACGAACCGCACGGCCACTGGCCGTCCATCGACCATCAAGCCAAGCATTACAAACAAACGGCCAAGGCTACAGCAACAACCTGCGATTACGTCAAGAGCATTACCGCGCCTTTCAGGACGGTACACAACGCCGGCGCCGTATAGACCGCCCAAACCGTACATGCCAACGATGAGATTCAGGCGGCGCAGGAAAAACGAGAACATTCCGGATTCCGAAAAACTGCCTTTCCGCAGACCGGAATGGGACTTGGCCGAACTGCTCTCTTGGGCATGGGAAACCAAAAACTACGCCGTGCTTGCGTCATTCGGGATTCACATAGACCCGGAAACATTCGAGCCATAGCGCCTCATTTTTAAAGCCACCATTTTTAAAAGGATTGTCCATGAATGATTTTCGCATTCGTGCCGATAGCTTTGTGCTCAGAAAACGGCGCATCCGTATTTACCGTGTCAGGCACAGAGGCAGCGCCACCGTTTTCTGGATTTCAGCAGATCAGGCGCTTCGTTATCTCAAAAAAATTCAAGAGCAGAGATTACAGGCCAGACAGGGCCGGTAATGCCATGTCCGCATGAGCGGTATGGATTTTTAAACTTAGCAAGGAGAGCATTATGAAGAACGGTAAAAAGAACAGCATCAAGATTGGCGCATTCACGGCGGATAAGCAGGGTGTGCTGCAAGGCAAGATTTACGGTCTTGGCCTTGGGGTAACGCCCGTCCTGTTTGAGCCCCAAACCAGCAAGGACGGAAAAAGCTACTTCCGCTTAATAGCCGACCCAACAAAGACCGGTTATGAAGTTGGCGCTGCGTTTCCGCGAGAGAAAGACGGCATGGTTTATCACTCCGTCAGCATAGACTCTCCGGTTCTCCCGGCACCAATCAACGCAGCGCTGTTCCCGGACAGGGAAAGCGGCGGTTTTAATCTGGTCTGGAACCGCCAGGACGAAAATAAGGACTTGAAAGCTGAAGCCACCGTTAATGTGAATGTGCAGCCTCAACAGGCCGCACAAACGCAAAGCCGCCGTGCAAATGGTCAGCAGCCGATGCTGTAAATAAATCCCCCCACAGGATTTTTTATTCTGTGGGGGTGATTCGGCGTCTCGTTATCGAGATTTTTTCAAATGCAATAAAAATAGTTTGCTGACAGCAAACTATTTAATTGAAATTTGCAATCAAATGGAGCACCGTCACGGTGTTCTGGGGTGGTTGGATAGCTCCATATACTTGCGGCTCAGGTTCCCTGAGCCGGGAGGGAAACCTCCATCTGTTGTTGGCGGCACGATAATCTAAGCCAGACTGAATATCGTGACGTGCAATAGCGCGACAGGGGCAATTAGGTCGCGCAGAAGGCAAGTTAGGTAAATCCGTCGTTCCGTAGCCTTCTTTCCGTGGGGCAAGACGCTAGCGATCAAGCAAGCGTCGGAAAGGAGGTAACCATGTTCAACCCAGAACAGCGACGGGGATGGTTTCGGCGGTTTGCGCGGCGTTCGTTCGAATGCTTCTGTAACCCGACCGCTCTGAAGATGTTTCTGGATATTGGGCGTTTTGCGCTGGATGTCTGGAACGCGACGAGGAAATAATCATCACCTAACTTAGTCTACCTGGCTGGAGAGCATAATGTTGAATGAGGCGTTGAAAGTTATTCGACAATTTCATGGCCTAAAATTAGTTGAGCTTGCAGACCAGTTGAAAGTGTCAAAATCGTACCTTTCACAGATCGAAACTGGGCAGAGACCAAATATTTCAATTGACCTTCTCAATAAATATTCTGAGCGATTCAAAATACCAGTTTCATCAATTCTGTTTTTTTCTGAAACATTAAAAGATCAATCTCCCGCAGAGTTGCGCAGGCAATTTGTTTCAAAGAAGCTTTTAGCACTTTTGAAGTTTGTTGCACGTGGCGCAGGTAGGGAATGACAAAAACATCTGGCTATAACCTAAGCTCATCGCCGTTCTATAAAATGACAAACGTTAAACGTTTGGCAAAATTGCTTGGCGTTACCTCGGAAACACTCGAAAATATTGCTAACAGTAAAAATAACTACGAGGAATGGGACGATGTAAAGCAGGGTAAGGTTAGGCACATTGAAGCTCCGAGGCCAAAACTAAAATCTATTCAAAAGAAAATAAGTAAGCTGCTCACAAAAATTGAGCCACCGGCTTATCTTTTTTGTCCGGCAAAAGGTCGAACCTATTTCGAAAACGCAGAAATTCATGTTGGCAGTATGGTCATCAGAAAACTGGATATAAAAGCATTTTTTCAATCGACCGCTCCAGCGGCAGTAATCAGATTTTATTCGCAAACGATGAAGTGTGCGCCACACATTGCGGCACTTCTGACTAAACTGACCATATTCAATAATCATCTACCTACTGGCAGCCCGTTAAGTCCCATTATGTCATACTTCGCATACCGCGACATGTGGGATGAGATTGAACAGGTGGTTCTGACAAATGGCAAAAAAATATCTTTGTGGATGGATGACTTGATTATTTCCGGTCAATCCGTGCCCGAAAAACTGATGTGGTCAATAAAAAAGATAATCCACAATACAGGACTCCGCTATCATACAGGGAAGAAATCTCGTTCCTATTTCAGCGGAACAGGAGAAGTTACCGGCTTGATAGTAACGCCCAAAGGCATTGTCGCCCCGCATCGAACTCATATCAAGATTTGGAAAGAAGCAAAAATTCTTGCAGAACAAAAAAGTAATGAAACGCCACGCCTTAAAGGGCTTCGTGTGCAGATTAACGAAATTAAAAAGCGCACTGCGACTGCAAAATAATGTTTTTTGTCTTCCCGCGAGGACGCGGGAAGCGGATCACGCCGCCGTTGTGCCGCGTGAAGAACGCGGCGCGGCGGCTAGCTACGGCCTATGCCGCCAAGAGGCGGCTTGTCCTTCCGTGTCGGCCAGGGGCCGCCACAAAAAAGATTGCTCGGCAAGCGTAAGTGAGCGTGGCTAGAACTGTGCTCGACTTCTAACACCTCTCTTGCGGCTAGATAGCCGCAATTTTCTCCCGAATTTTTAACCGGCTCGAACATGCGCAAGTGATTGCGCGTGGATGAGCCTTTATTTTTAAAGGAGGTCTGCATGTTGGTTGAAGTAAATTACAAGCGCGTACAAACAATCATGAATGAGCATTGGCCTGAATGTCAGGTGACAGAGGCCCAAGCCGCCGAAGCCTTCCATAATCTGGTGGGGTTACTCAATCTGCTTAGTCAGATCAATGACCGGGTTGGATTGGTGCCGGACATCAAAAAAAGATGAAACCTATCAATTTGTTTTTATTCATTTTTTGAACTTTCATCCCGTAGGGGTGTCTTGACGCCCATTTCAAAGAATCCATGATCGAAATTCATATTAGCTACGAGGTATTGCCATGCGCCCAGCCGTTATTCTTGCCCGTGTATCCAGCGCCGAACAGGAAGCCGGTCATTCGCTTGAGGCGCAGCTTGCCAATCTGCAAGACTATGCGGCTCGGCGTGATCTGGAAGTGATACAGGTTTTCCGTATCATCGAAAGCTCGACCAAGGGCCAGCGCCCGGAATTTGAGCGCATGATTGAATTTATCGGCAAACAGAAGCAGCGCACCGCTTTGATTGTCGATTGCGTTGACCGTCTGCAACGTAGCTTCACCCATACGCCTGTCTTGAATGCGCTTATGGAAAAGGACGTGCTTGAAATCCACTTCGTGCGCGAAGGCAATGTTATCGATAAGAACGCCAATAGTATGCAAAAGCTGATGTGGAACATGGGAACGGTCATGGCGCAGTCCTATACCGACCAGCTTACCGATAACGTCCGCCGCAGCATCAAGCACAAGCTGGAAAAGGGTGAATGGATAGCCCAGGCACCTCTTGGCTATCTTAACAGCACCGATCAGACCGGACGCAGCATTATTGTCTTAGACCCGCAACGCGCCCAGTTAGTGCAACGGATTTTCTATGAATATGCTGCTGGCGTTGCCTCTATGGCCGAGTTACGCCGTAAAACCGAAGAATGGGGCTTGCTGAGCCGTAAGAATAAGCCACTTGGACTGCAAACAGTGGCGGGCATCCTCAACAATCCGTTCTATTGCGGCCTGATGCGGATTAAAGGGCATCATTACCCACATGCATACCCGCAGCTTGTTGAACATGCCGTATTTCGGGAATATGAGAAACGCAAGCGTAACCCAAAACAGGCGGTAAAAATAACCCGCTATCCGTTCGTATTGCGTGGACTGTTGACCTGTGTTGTGTCTGGCAGGAAAGTTACCTGTGCCAAGGTGAAGGGCCGTTACATCTATTTGATTGCCCGTGACCCGGCCAATAAAGAGAAAGTCATGTGGGTGAAGGAAGAAGCGGTTCTCCAGCAGCTTAAAGACGTACTGCAATCTTTCGCTATCCCAGAAGCACTCTTGGCCGAATATCTCGATTACATCAAGCGCAGCCATGAGGCGGAGAAAGAATTACATCGCGCTTCGCTTAAGGAATTGCGCAGCGAAGATAACCACCTTGCCGAAAAGCTTAACCGGCTTACCGACCTTATGATTGATGGACATCTTGAACCCAAAATGTTCGAGATCAAGAAAACCGAAATTGTCATGCGCAGACGGGAAATCGCCCATATCTTGGATGACAATGTTATGGCCGACGATCAATTCAAGGATGCTCTTTGCAAAGTCATTGGCTTGGCCGCAAAAAGCTATGATTTATTCGAGAGTTCAAAAACAGATGAAAAGCGCGGGCTGCTCGGATTTGTGTTTTTGAACTTGCAGTTGGAAGGCCCAACTCTCAGATATACCTTAAGAAAACCATTCGAGCAGTTCGCAAAACTACCCAATAATCCAGAATGGCGTCCCCTACGGGATTTGAACCCGTGTTACAGCCGTGAGAGGGCTATGTCCTAGGCCACTAGACGAAGGGGACAACAATTCAGCCGAATTGCTGCCGAGTTTGAAGCATAATGCACCTAACCTGAAAAGGCTAATTGCAAAGCAACGGTTTCATGCAAACCGTCGACGACGGCCTCTTGCAGCGCGGCAGGTGTGACGTGCCCGATTTTTATCGACTAGAACAAGTAACCTATACCGGTGTTCTTGCCAGCCAGGCGGCACGTGCACCTTGCGGATAATCGGCGCGGGCGGCGCTTAATTCGGGGTTACGGCTCACCCAGTCCCGGTCTACCGCAGCGGCAGCCATACGGCCTTCACGGATGGCCCAGACAACGAGGGATTGCCCGCGGCGGGCATCACCTGCGGCATAAATTTTCGGCTGGGAAGTAAGGTAACTTCCTGTAGGTGCCTTAACGGTGCCATCTTTATTCAGAACGAGGTTAAGTGCGGTCGGCAGCTCGGGCCGTGGCGATGCGTAACCAATCCCTAACAGAACCAAAGATGCAGCCATACGAAATTCGCTGCCGGCAACAGGCTCAAGTCCTCCGCCCTGACCGCGCAGGTCGTTTACTTTCACACATTCGAGACCAGTCACTCGACCATTTTCACCGAGATACCGCGTGACAGCGGCATTATGGATAAAGTTCGTTCCGGCTTCTTCATGGCTGGTTCCGATGTGATTTGTCTTCTGAACGTACGGCCAAGCTGACATATCCTGGAGTTCAGGCAAAGGATTGCCATGCGTTATGTTTGTCACCGATCGCGCGCCCTGTCGGGCGGCCGTGCCGGCGCAATCCGAACTGGTATCTCCTAAACCTATGAGAACGACATCCCGATCTGTGGCCAGGATATCCGGCGCATTCAGAGGTTCACGATTATTACGGCGGTTTTGCTGGGTCAGGAAATCCATAGCAAAATGAATACCGCTTAGATCGCGACCCGGCGCTTGATGATCTTTCGGCACTTCACTCCCGGTCGCGAGCACAACGGCATCATATTGCAACAAACGGTCAATAGTGAAATCGACGCTGCCGACGCGGGTATTGCCATAGAAACTGACCCCCTCGGCCGCCATCTGCTCAAGACGGCGATCGACGGCCTCGCCGGCAAGCTTGAAGTCAGGAATGCCGTATCGGAGTAGGCCGCCGCCATTTGCGTTCTGTTCCAGCAAATGCACATCGTGCCCGCGGCGCGCCAGCTGCTGGGCACAAGCCATGCCGGCAGGACCCGAACCGACAATGGCGATTTTATAGCCAGTCTTAAATTCCGGCGGCTGCGGCCGAAACCAGTTTTTCAGTCCCTCACCGGCAACCCACTGCTCCAGCATGCGGATGGTGACAGCTGCATTATATATATTGTGTGTGCATGCGTTCTCGCAAGGCGCAGGGCAAACCGCACCGGTAAATTCCGGAAAATTATTTGTGGCACTCAGATTTATCCATGCGCCCTTAAGATCGCCGCGCCGAATAAGGGCATGCGTTCGTGCAATGTCATGGTCGACAGGACAGCCGATCGAAATTTGTCCGCTATCTTTTTTGTTACCCTGACAGTAAGAAATGCCGCAATCGGAGCAACGCGCTGCTTGATCTGCCAACTGTTCCGGCGAAAGCAAAATTTCTTCTACTAGGTTGTAATCACGAATGCGGTCAGAAGGCGGTAAATACGTAAAATCATTACGCGGAAGATCGATAAAAGCTTTATTACCGGCCATGATAGTCGTCTCCTGAAAATGTCTATGTAGAAAAAACGCATTTTCCATACAGCACAGCGTCTGTATAAAATCAATGAGGACAACGGTTACCCAAGATAGGTAACCCGCATGAATAAGCGCCAATCAACAGCTGTTCTTGAAAATATTTCAGTAAAAATATTTTAGAGTTTAGGACGCCGACATCTTAAAGTTATTGTGCACTCGCGAACAGCTTACCACGAAAAGGTAAGCGGCGTGCCCAGCCCCGTGCACAGATCGTACCCCGCGGCGGCGCGGTCGGCACCGCAGGTGCCGGAGGATATATCGCGGAAATAGGCGCCGTTGCCGAGGCGCGCATACATCAGCGACAGCTGCTGGGCAGGCGAAAAAAGGAAGCCGCGACGGCTGGCGGCGTTGTTGAGGATACCGGCCATGGCCGGGGCGCCGATGCTGGTGCCGCCGGCCGTTCTCCACCGCCCCTGCGCGTAAAAAGCAACGCCGGTGTTGGGATTTGCGACAAAGGATATGTCCGGCGTGCCGCGGCGCGCGCCGACCAGGCGCTGCACGGCGGCACTGCCCTGGAAAGAGGGCCGCGCCAGATAGCGCGACAGGCCCCCGCCGCCGTCAGACCAAGTGCTTTCGCTGGTGAAGCGCCCGGCCGTATTGCGCAGGATCGTCGTGCCGCCGACGCTGATCACATAAGGCGATACGGCGGGATAAGAGACCTTTTCGTTGTTGTCGCCGGCGGTGGCAACGAACTGGACGTTCTGCGAGACGAAGCTGGGCGAAAAATAATAATCCCACGCCGCCTCGTTGGAAAATTCGTTGACGCCCCAGCTCATGGAAACCTGGCCGCCGCCGGCGCGGTACACCAGATTTTGCGCGGCGATCACGGCGGTTATCATGGCGTTCATGCTTTCGTTCTGGGCTTCGACCAGATAGATTCGCGCGGAAGGTGCGAAGGCATGCGCCCATTCGATGTCGAGGCTCGCCTCGGGGGCCCACCCGTTGGCGACGCCCGAAGGCGGCCGCGGCCCGGTGATGAAAGGCGCGGGCCCGCCCGCATAGACGACCTGAAAATTGGCCTGCGGCAGGCCGAAATAGCGCGAAAAGGCCGCAAGGTCCGCCGCCGCCGTCGGGTTGTCATAGGCGACGACGATGGCGATCGCCCCGAACCCGCCCGTCACATTGACCGACGTATAACGCGGGTCGCAGCCCGGCGGCTGGGATGCCGGCTGCGCCACCAGGCCGTAAATACAGGCCAGCGACGCCGGCGTATTCTGGTTGGGATTGTTGCTGGGATTAAAGGTGGACTCGGCGTTATTGCCGCCGGATGCCGCCCGATCCTGCCATTTCGCGCGGTTGCGGACGGCATCCTGCTGGCTGGTCGGCGTATCGTTCCCGTCGGCCGGCGCCAGGACGCGCAGATGCGTGTGGCCCAGCCATTGCCGGCCGTCATGATGCGGCAGGCTGGATTCCGGCAGAAGCTCGAGGCCGCCGATGCCCTGTTCGTCGGGGGGATGCGCGCGCATGATGCGGCTGCGGAATCCGTCACGGTCGTCGGCGATGGCGGCGGTCGCCGCGCATATGAAAAAAGCCGCCACGACCGCGACCGCGCACAGCAGCCTGAAAATACGCGTCTTCTTCATTGCCGTCCCGCTATCATTTTTGACTGAATATATTGAATTTTAGGAATTCATGGTTAAGCGCCACTTGATTATGGTATTAAACATTGCGCAGCCGTCGCCGGGGCTGATAGGACAGGACCTTATTCCGGCTGGATAGTGGATGCAACACATGGCCAACCCGGCAAAAAAAGGCTCACCCGCCTATCAATATATATATGTGATGAAAGGCCTCACCAAAGCCTGGCCGTCCGGCAAGAAGGTGCTGGAGGATGTGTGGCTTTCCTTTTATCCCACCGCCAAGATCGGCGTGCTGGGCGCGAACGGCGCGGGCAAATCGACACTGCTGAAAATCATGGCCGGGCTCGACAGCGATTTCGGCGGCGAGGCATGGAGCGCGGAAGGCGCCAGCGTCGGCTATCTGCAGCAGGAACCGCAACTCGATCCCGAACTCAATGTCGAACAGAATGTGCTTGCCGGTCTGGCGGGCGACAAGGCGCTGCTGGATGAATTCGAGCAGGTGAGCACAAAACTCGGCGAAGTGACCGACCCGGACGAGATGCAAAAACTCATCGACCGCCAGGCCGAATTGCAGGAACAGATCGATGCAAAAAATTTATGGGATATGAGCCGCACCATCGAAGTCGCGCTCGACGCCCTGCGCTGTCCCCCGGGCGACGCGGATGTAACGAAACTGTCGGGCGGCGAGCGCCGCCGCGTGGCGCTGTGCCGACTGTTGCTGCAGAAACCCGACCTTCTGCTGCTCGACGAACCAACCAACCATCTCGATGCGGAATCGGTGGAATGGCTGCAGAAGCATTTACTGGATTACCCGGGCGCCGTGGTGATGGTCACGCACGACCGTTACTTTCTCGATAACGTCACCGGCTGGATTCTGGAACTCGACCGCGGCAAGGGCATCCCCTACGAAGGCAATTACACGTCCTGGCTCAAGCAGAAACAAAAGCGTCTGGAACAGGAGGAACGCGAAGAGGCCGGACGCCAGAAAACACTGGCCCGCGAGCTGGAATGGATCAGCGCTTCGCCGAAAGCGCGTCAGGCCAAAAGCAAGGCGCGCTACACCGCCTATGAAAATCTGCTGGCGCAAAGCGGCGAAAAATCCGCCGACACCGCGCAGATCGTCATCCCCGTTCCGCCGCGGCTCGGCCAGAACGTCATCGACGCGCAGAACATCTCGAAATCCTATGGCGACCGGCTGCTCATCGAAGACCTGTCGTTCAAGCTTCCGCCCGGCGGCATCGTCGGCGTGATAGGGCCGAACGGCGCGGGCAAGACCACCCTGTTCCGCATGATCACCGGCAGTGAAATGCCCGACAGCGGCACGTTCAAGGTCGCGGATACCGTGAAGCTCGGCTATGTCGACCAGAGCCGCGATACGCTGAAAGCCGACAAGACGGTGTGGGAAGAAATCTCCGACGGGCTGGATGTCATCGATCTCGGCAAGCGTCAGATGCCCAGCCGCGCCTATGTCGGCGCGTTCGGTTTCCGCGGTCCCGATCAGCAAAAGAAAGTCGGCATTTTATCGGGCGGCGAACGCAACCGCGTGCATATGGCAAAGATGCTGAAATCGGGCGCCAATGTCCTGCTGCTCGACGAACCCAGCAACGATCTCGACGTCGACACCTTGCGCGCGCTGGAAGACGCGCTGGTGGATTTTCCCGGCTGCGTCGTCGTCATCAGCCACGACCGCTGGTTCCTCGACCGCATCGCCACCCATATGCTGGCCTTCGAAGGCGACAGCCGCGTTGTGTGGTTCGAAGGCAATTACCAGGACTACGAAGCCGACCGCCGCCGCCGTCTCGGCGCCGAAGCCGACCAGCCGCACCGGATCAAGTACAGGCCGTTGATGAGGAATTAGCCGGTAGACACCCCTTAAGTCTGCCTGTATCAAATCTAAATCTTGCTTTTTCTCTGCTTTCCGGCCGGAAATGACCAAAACTTGGCTTTTGTTTCTTGTCATCCTTGTCGAAGGCTATGTCGTGCTCGCCGTCGAATTGCTGGCGATACGGCAGCTTTTGCCGTTTGCCGGCAGCGGCGTGGAGGTGGTGGCGATCGTCATCAGCGGCGTGCTGCTGCCGCTGGCCATCGGCTACCATTATGGCGGCACCGCCTATCGCCGCGTGTCGCGGCGGCGCAAACGCTGGCTTTCGGTCCGGCGCCTGTTGCTGGGCAATCTGGTTTTATCGCTCCTCGTTCTTACCTTCGGCTTGTCTTATCCGATCCTCGAGGATTTTTTCCGGACGCTTGAAACATACGGCGTTACGCACCGGCTTTCGCAGACGGCCATTTATACTTTTGTTTTCCTTGTGGGACCGGTGTTTCTTCTGGGCCAGACGGTGCCGCTGGTAAGTCATTATTTTTCGCGTCGCCGCCTGAGCGAGATCACGGGCCGAATGCTTTTTTTCTCCACGCTCGGCGCGTTCCTGGGCTCGGTCTTTTCGACGCTCGTCCTCATGATGACCATCGGCGTTCACAACACGGTAATCGTGACGCTGGGACTGCTGGCCCTGCTGTGCCTGCTGCTCAGCCGCAAAAAAAGACGGGCCGGCGCATGGGCAGGAGGTTTTCTTTTTTTTCTGGTTTTCGCGCTTAACAACGACCCGTTCATGAAGACGCTCGGCATTGTTTCCGATAACGCCTATAACCTTGCCCAGACATCGGCCACGCCGGAAGGCGATATCCGGACCCTGTTTCTGAACCGGTCCATTTCCTCGCAGATCAGTTCCGACTTGCAACACACGGCGGACTATCTGAAGTTCATCGAGCAGAATTTCATCGCCACCCTGCCTCCCGGCGCGCCGCATGACATACTGGTGATCGGCGCGGGCGGCTTTACGGTCGGCTTGCGCGATAAAATCAATAATTACACCTTTGTCGATATCGACCCCGATATGAAGAATATTGCCGAACGCCATTTCCTGCCGGAACCGCTCGGGCCCAATAAAATCTTCGTAACCTCTTCGGCGCGCGCTTTTGTCAGGCGCGACGAAAAAAAATACGACCTTATCGTAATCGACGTTTTCCAGAATACGATCGCGATACCCGCCGAATGCACGACCCGCGAATTCCTGCAGGATACGAAGGCGCGGCTCAAGGAAGGCGGCGCGCTGGTCGTCAATGTCATTGCCAGCCCCTATTTTCAGGATAAATTTTCCGTACGCTACGACCGCACCTTCGGCGATGTATTCCCGGTCCATAACCGCCAGATTATCGGCGATTTTAATCCGTGGCGGGCCGACGAAACGCCCGGTCCGCCGCCGCAGGCGAACATTATTTATTCCTATTTCAACCGTGAAACGGCGCGGGATAATACCGTTTACACCGACGACAAAAATACCTTCTCCATCGACAGGCCATGACCGGGTTCCAGGCGCGCGGGTCGAAAGGCGTCAGGAATGCATCCCGTTGACGCCAAAATGAAAATCTCATAAAACTCAACTGGTTAAAAAAAGGGAGAAACCCATGACCATTCGCCGCACCATCGTCATTTCCGCCATGGCTCTTTCGCTCGCAGCCTGTGCTTCGCAACGCGGCTGGCAGCCGACAATTGACGTCGCCAATGATCCCAAGGCATCGAATCTTGCTAACGATCTTGCCGTTTGCAAGCAGCTAGCCAACCAGGCTGCGGATCAGGGGGACACAATGGCCGAACGCGGCGGCATCGGGGCATTGGGCGGTGCGGCCGGGGGTGCCCTCCTCGGCGCCATCACCGGCAGCGCGGCAACGGGCGCCGCCATTGGCGCGGTCAGCGGCGCGGGCCTCGGCCTGGGCAGCGGGGCCATGGACTCCGACAGCTCATACAAAAAAGCATACAGCAACTGCATGACCAAGCGCGGCCATCCGGTTATTAATTAACCAGGCGCTTTTCAATTAACCGGAAAGCAGTGGCGCGTTAGCTTGATAGCTCATGACTTGAGGCTGAACAGGCGCGGGAAAATGTTGTCTAAAAGCCCCGATTATTTCCCTTCTGTTACTGATCACGTTTTTGTAAAAATTTGACTGCTTAATTCCATCCATCACATTCCAAATCGGGCTAAAGCTGGCGCCGCTGGCGGTTGAAACTTGTGTTTCAAAATAAACAAATTGCTGAAACGCAGGGACAATCTGATGCTGCATCAAGCTTAATAGTTTTCCGGGATCATTATCTTTCACTACGGCGCCCCCAATATGAATGCCATAATATGCGCACTGCTGTGAACCGTAGCGATCACGAATAATTTCAAGCATTGTTTCATATGCAGGAAAAACGCGGGCATCGCCGGGAGATATGTCGGCAAAAAAACGATTTTCCTCATCGACCCTGGTCGCTTCACGGCCGTAGTTTATGAAAACTATGTCGATCTCGCGATGGTGCCGTTTTACTAATCTGAAAAATATGGAGGATGAGCGACGCGCAATATCGCGTGAGCTTTCTCCAAAATTACTGCTGCCATCCATAAGTACGAACAGAACAGCATTAGCCTGAGGCCCGGGATTCTTATCGCGAAGACGCACACGTTCGTCCCCCTTTTCGATCCACACTCCTTTATTCCTTAGTTCTCTTTTTTCTTTAATATACGTCTCATGTTGCGCAATAACCCTCAACCGCTCTTCTATTCTTGAACCATCCAATCCCAACAACGGAATTTCTTCACCCAATCTTTGCTTCTCTCGTGCAACTTCGATTTCCCCCTGTCTGAGCGTATATTCGCCGAAAATCCCTTGTGCTACTCGGCGCATGAATGCCGCACGGAGGGTACGAGGCAACGAAAGCGGACCACGGTCTGCTACTATCGAATAACCGGCATGGCCCAGCACTTCACCGGTTATGCGCGGCCGGGAATCTGGGGGAGGGAGACAAATATCCGCCAACAATGCATCGAACAGTCTCCCTCTGGATATGTATAAACCCGGTCCACTCTGCCTTGGCCGTGTTTTTTCTGCCGCCGCTTCTTTTTGGGCCTGATCTGGACGAGGGATTATCTCACCTGAAATAAAGTGTTTATTGCCTGGACGAACATAATTACGTACCCCTGTCCCGCCATTCCGTCTGAAAACAGGCTCGTGAACGTTACCTAAATCACCGCTAATCAATATACTTGTTTCGTCCCGAATATCTGTGATCGTCTCAAAAACCAGGTTTTCATTCCATACACGCTGCAAAGTCGGCAGCATGCGGCGCTCGAAACGATTTCGATTGGCAAGGCTTCGGCCGGTTATGCCTCGATTTAAAAATACAGCCATATAAAAACCAGTACAGCTATTACGTTGTTGTCACTCAGCTCTAAATCAGCGCCACTTAATTATTAGCCCAGTCACGCCTAATTAAGCTCAATTCAAATATTACGCAAGTCTGGAGGCGGCGTGTATTAATCCTTGCCCCTTTGGCACTTCCCCGCTAAATACACATTATGAACGCACCCAGCGCCTTCCTTCTTGCCGCCATCGAAGTCGTCGGCTTTATTCTCAATCTATATGTATGGCTGCTTATTGTAGGCGCCGTGCTGAGCTGGCTTGTGGCGTTCGGCGTTATCAATTCCTATAACCGCGGCGTGCAAACCGTCATCGACGTGATCAACCGCATCACCGAGCCTGCGCTGAGGCCGATCCGCCGCATTATTCCACCTATCGGCGGGCTGGACCTTTCGCCGCTGGTTCTTATTTTCATCATCATGTTCATTCAGCGGTTCCTGAGCCACCTGGTCTTTTAATGACGGCACGGATTATCGACGGCACGGCGGCCGCAAAACGCCTGCGCGAGGACATTGCCAAAGAGGTTGCCGCCAGGGGCGTCACGCCCGGGCTGGCCGTGGTTCTTGTCGGCGAAGATCCGGCCAGCCAGGTTTACGTGCGCAACAAGGGCAAAGCCGCCGAAGAAGTCGGCATGAAATCATGGACTCACCGCCTGCCCACCGAAACGACGCAACAGCAGTTATTGGATATGGTCGGCAAGCTCAACGCCGATCCGGCAGTGCATGGCATTCTGGTTCAACTGCCCCTGCCGAAACATATCAATTCCCAAGTCATCATTGCCGCGATCGATCCGAACAAGGATGTCGACGGTTTTCATCCCGTGAATGCCGGAAAATTATCGTTAGGTCTGCCCTGCTTCGTGCCCTGCACACCGCAAGGCTGCATGCTGCTGATCCGTGAAGCGATGCCGGACCTGGCCGGGAAAAAAGCGCTGGTTCTCGGCCGTTCCAACATCGTCGGCAAGCCGATGATGCAATTATTGCTGCAGGCCGATTGCACGGTGACCGTTGCGCATTCGAAAACCCGCGACCTGCCCGCCGAATGCCGCAACGCCGATATCCTTGTCGCCGCCATCGGCAAGCCGCAATTTGTAAAAGGCGACTGGATAAAGCCGGGCGCCGTCGTCATCGATGTCGGCATCAACCGCATCGACCACCCGACCGAAGCCGGTAAAACCCGGCTGGTCGGCGACGTAGATTACGTCCCCGCTCTGGAGCGCGCGGGGGCTATTACCCCGGTGCCGGGGGGTGTGGGGCCGATGACGATTGGGTGTTTGCTGAGGAATACTTTCATGGGCGCCACAAAGGCATGATTTTCAAGAACCATTAACGAAAGTAATAGCCTCCCAGCCCTGTGGTATACTCCTCCCATATTTAATGAATTTATGCTTATGCGGGAGCAACAATGAGTTTAAGAATTCCTGGATGGCGGACTGCCGCCACAGCCATCACTATTGGTGCCGCCCTGTATGCCTCTGCACCGTCGGACACGACACCGAATGAAAAATCGGCTATCGCCCGCTATGTAGCCGAGCAGATCCAGGCTAATCAGGGTGCAGAATTCTTCACCAATGAAGCCGGCTCTTTTACCCGTGTCGCCTATTCAGCGGCTGAATTACAGGAATTTGCGCCTGAAGTGATAAAAAACATTCAAAGCGGTGCGTTTACAGCCGTGTACACGTGTACGCCTGACGGGAAGTGTGGCGCCAACCGTGCCTTATTGGCGCCTGGTCTGGGACAATAGGCTGGCCATTTCCGAATCGAATAAAATGACTGAAACAACCGAAACAGCAGCCCGGCCGGGCATACGATTTCCTAGATGGACTTTTGCGGCTATAACGGCTGGCGTCCTCTGGCTCAGCGGTCCGCAGCAACTGTACAGGATCGGCCAGGAATGGATGGGCCATACCGAACAGGTTCCCGAACAGCCGCAACCGGAGCCACGCAATGCAAATCTGGTGGATTACATCAAAAACCCCCAGAAATATGCCTTCACTCCGGACGATATCGCTGCCCATAAAGCGATAACCGAATTCTTCCGCATCGTTTCTTCTGTCGTAACGGGACAACCCATTCCGGCCCCGGTCTTCGCCATGCGTCCCGAAGATTATCTTGCATCCGCTGTCGATTTTACAGAATTTGGCAAAATCGTCCCCAACGGCAAAGTATCGGCATCGCTTTCAGCCGTTAGCAAAAACGTCATAACGGCATGGCAAAAACTTCCGGGCAGCAAACGGATCGAGGACGATGCCACATTGCAAAAATTACTTGTGCCTGCAATACAGCAGGGTCTTCAAAGCAAAATTTCAGATATTAAATTCGGCACACAAGTGCTGCTTGGCGTATTGACCATACGCGATACGGGCTTGCGCAAAACAAAGACCGGCGAAACTCTTGCCCGATTGCAGGATCAGTTAATCAATGGCGATATGCCGGCAAAACCTGCAGGCACCCCAAAACGCAAGGCGCATACACAGCTAACAAAATAATTTCCGACCGCATTTATCATGCCGCATCCGAAAGCGTCTGCCCCAGCACCACGCTCAGCCGCCTGCCGAATTCCACGGGGTCTGACGGGGCTTCGCCGTCCAGTAAACGCGCCTGATCGAACAAGAGCCAGGCGATATCCTTGAGGCCGTCGGCCGCGCCGCTGGCTTTCGCCTTGCCGGCCATCTTGAGAATCAGGGGATGTGCGGGATTGAGCTCCAGAATGCGCTTGCTGGCCTGGCGGATCTGGTTGTGCTGTTTCAGAAAGCGTTCGAGGTGGATGTCGATATCGCCTTCGTCGGCCACGAGGCAAACGGGGCTGGTCGTCAGGCGCGACGAGCCGCGCACATCCTTCACCGCGTCGCCCAGCGTGAGCTTCATCAGCGCGACGAGCGAGGCGAGATCGCCTTCGGGCACCTTGGGCTCTTCCGGCTTTTCGGCCTTGTCGTCCGTCTTTAGCTTATCGAGATCGGCGCTGGCGCGGGTCACGGAGCGGAAGGGCTTGCCCTCGTATTCGCCCACGGCGTTCGGCCAGAAATCATCGACCTGATCGGTGAGCAGTAGCACCTCGACGCCGCGCGCCCGGAAGCCCTCGAGATGCGGGTTAAGCATAAGTTTTTCCGCGTTCTCGCCGCAGATATAGAAAATGGCGTCCTGCCCTTCCTTCATGCGCTTGGCATACTCCTCCAGCGACACGAGGCCCGGCCCCGCCGTGCTGCGCGCGCGGAACAGCCTGAGCAGTTCGGCGCGGTTGTCGGTATCCTCGTACAGCCCTTCCTTTATCACCGCGCCGAAATTGTCCCAGAATTTCGCATAGGCTTCGGCATTCTCGCCGAATTTCACCAGATCGCCCAGCACGCGGCGTGTGACGCCCTGGCGGATTTTCGCCAGCATGGGGTTATGCTGCAGCATTTCGCGGCTGACATTCAGGGGCAGGTCCTCGCTGTCCACCACGCCGCGCAGAAAGCGCAGATAGGGCGGCACCAGCCCCTCGGCGTGGTCGGTGATGAAGATGCGTTTGACATACAGCTTCACGCCGTGCCGCCGCTGCGGATCGAACAGGTCGAATGGCTTCATGCCCGGCACGAACAGCAGGCCGGTATATTCGATCTTGCCTTCCGCCCGCCAGTGGATGGTCAGCGCCGGCTCGTCGAAGGCGTGGGCAACATGATGATAAAATTCCTTGTACTGCTCGGCCGTAATCTCGGTTTTGGCGCGCAGCCACAACGCCGCGGCACGGTTGGCCGGCTTGTCATTGCCTTCAATAAAAATCGGAATGGCGATATGGTCGGAATAGCGGGTAATAATCGACCGAAGTTTTTCTTCGTCCAGAAATTCGTCCTCGCCCTGCTTTAAATACAGGACCACGTCGGTGCCGCGCGTTTTCTTGTCGTCTTCCTCCACGCCGAATTCGCCCTTGCCGTCGGAGCGCCAGCACCAGGCTTCGCCGCTGCCGGCCTTGCGCGACACGACTTCCACTTCCTGCGCCACCATGAAGGCGGAATAGAAGCCGACGCCGAACTGGCCGATCAGGTTGATATCGGCCTTTTTATCCTTCAGCTGTTCCAGAAACCGTGTCGTGCCCGACCGCGCGATGGTGCCGAGATTTTCCACCAGCTCGTCGCGCGTCATGCCGATGCCGTTATCCGATACGGTTAACGTGCGCGCCTTTTTGTCGACCGATATCAGGATATTGTAGCTAGTATCGTCCCCCGTCAGCTCGGGCCGGGTTATGGCGTCATAACGAAGCTTGTCGCAGGCATCCGAGGCGTTGGAAACAAGTTCCCGCAGAAAAATCTCTTTCTCGCTGTACAACGAATGCACGACAATATCGAGCAGACGGCTCACTTCGGCCTGAAACGGCTGGCGAATTTCGGTCATTTTTCCCCTCACTTGGCTAACTGATTTTAATATATATAACGGCCGATGGAAATCCCAAGCCCCCGGGATGATTAATTTTTCGCCCGCATGATCCGCCCTTTTTCTCTTTCCCAGTCGCGTTTCTTGATGGTTTCGCGCTTGTCGGATTTATGCTTGCCCTTGGCGAGGCCGAGTTCGACCTTGGCGATGCCGCGCTTGTTGAAATAGATGCTGAGCGGAACGAGGGTCATGCCTTCCCGCTTGACGGCCCCCAGAAGCTTGTCGATCTCCCGTTTATGCAGCAACAGCCGGCGCGCCCGATGCGGTTCGTGCTGGAGATGCACCCCCGCCTGCTTGTATTCGGGTATATAGGCATTCAGCAGGAACAGCCCGCCATCCTTGCCGCCGGCAAAGGCTTCCTGGATGCTGGCCTGGCCGAGCCGCAGGGATTTGACCTCGGTTCCGGTCAGTATGATGCCGGCTTCGATGGTATCGGTAATAAAATAATTGGCGCGCGCCCGCCGGTTGAGCGCGGCGAAACGCTGGGCCTTCTCGCGTGCGGATTTATCAGCCATATGTATGGTTTAGCCTACCGCCGCCGGGTCAACAACACCGTGTTTGGTTGATAAGAGCCCCGTGAATCTGTTAATGCCTAGGCCCATGCTGGCGGCTTCGCATCAATGACACGCGGGTTAATCTATTTCGCCCTTACTCTTTTGGCTTTTGCGGCTGTATCCGCCACTTCCGCGCATGCCAAATCGACGAAAAAGGAAGCGCCGGTTACCTACCAGCGCGCCTTCGATTCCCTGGACAAGGGCAAGGCCGAACTGGCCTACAGTTATGCGTCCCGGCTGCGCGACCCGGTTTTGAACAAGGTTCTGCGCGCCTATTACATGGCCGCCCCGGGCAACAGTGCCGGGTTTGGCGAAATGGACAATTTCATCCGCCAGAACCCCGACTGGCCAAACCTGCGCGATATCCGCGCCATAGCCGAACAGAAGATTCCAGCCAATACGCCGCCGGCCCAGGTCGTCGCATGGTTTACCGCCAATCCGCCGATCACGCTTTCCGGTTTTCACCGCTATATCGACGCCCTGTACGCCACCGGCCAGTCGCAGCAGGCCGTTGAACTCGTCCGCCAGCGCTGGATCAATGGCGATTTCCGGAACGACGAGCTTTCGTCTTTTTATACGCGTTTCGCCGCCTATCTCGACCGCGGCGACTACTGGGCGCGCCTGGACCGGCTGCTGTGGGCCAATAATGCCGGAGAGGCCAAACGTCTTTATAACATGGTCGATCCCGGCCTGCGGGCCGTGGCCGATGCGCGGCTGGCGCTCGCCAGCCAGAAATTCGGCGCGGCCAACATGCTCGCGCATGTGCCGCAAGACTATCAGGGCGAGCCGGGTCTGCTTTACGAACGCCTGCGCTGGCTGCGCAAGAACAACCGCGACGCCGACGCCATCGATATTCTCGAACACGCCCCTTCCCGCCTCGGCAAGCCCGAAGCATGGTGGGACGAACGCAATATTCTTGTTCGCCGTGCGATCGAGAGGAACGATTACCGGCTTGCCTATCGCCTTGCCGCCGATCACAGCCAGACGACGGCCCGGAATATCCTGGAGGCCGAATTTCTGGCGGGCTGGCTGGCGCTGCGTTATCTTAACGATCCGCAACGCGCGCGCACGCATTTCGACGCCCTGTACCAGAATGCCTCGACGCCGGTTTCGCGGGCGCGGGGCGCCTATTGGCTGGGCCGCGCCTATGAAGCGCTCAACGCCAAATACGAAGCCGAGCAGGCTTACGAAACCGCCGCCAGCTTTAACACGACTTATTACGGCCAGCTCGCGCTTACCCGTATTTATGCCAAGCCGATCATCACCGCCCTGCCCGAACCGGCCATTCCGGCCTCGGTGCGCCAGCGCTTTTTCTCGCGCGATGTCGTGCGCGCCGTCGAACGGCTGCACCGTATCGGCGAGCCAGGACGGGCGCGGGCTTTTTTTAAATCGGTGCTCGACAACGCCGACGAACGCGTCGACTTTGTCCTGTTGAGCGAACTTGCCTACCAGATCAAGCGGCCGGACCTCGCCATCGAGGCGGCGAAGGCGGCCAATCAGAAAAACATTCTGCTCGCCGCCGGCGGCTTTCCGGTGCTGGACCAGCGCATCAGCAGCCCGCCGGAGCCGGCCTTCATCCACGCCCTGATCCGTCAGGAAAGCATGTTCAACCCCGATGCCACCAGCCCGGCGGGCGCGCACGGCCTGATGCAGCTGATGCCGAATACGGCAAAGGACGTTGCCAAAAAGCATGGCATGAAATTTACGCGAGCGAAGCTGGGGG
Organism: Bdellovibrionales bacterium; assembly: GCA_050248075.1. Taxonomy (GTDB): domain Bacteria; phylum Pseudomonadota; class Alphaproteobacteria; order UBA9219; family UBA9219; genus JBFWTA01. The sequence continues at coordinate 24,262 of JBFWTA010000004.1, forward strand.
AGCCCGATTACAACATCAAGCTCGGCACGTCTTTTGTGCAGCACCAGATCGATTCCTTTAGCGGCTCGTATATTCTTGCGCTTGCGGGATATAACGCGGGGCCTTCGCGCGTGCGCCAGTGGCTGGAAGAATTCGGCGATCCGCGCGATCCCCGCGTCGACCCGATCGACTGGATCGAGCGCATGCCGATTCCCGAGACGCGCAATTACGTTCAGCGCATCCTGGAAAATCTGCAGGTCTACCGGGCGCGGCTGGATGGCGGCCGGGCGCAATTGTTGATCCTCAAGGACTTAAGGCGGTAGCCAAACGCCTCGGGCATTTGCTAGGCTGTTTCGTCCGTTTGTTTTGCGGAGCCGCCTGTGGAACTCTGGGTCCTTGTCATCGCCACCGCCGCGCCTTTGTCAGCCGCCGCCTTTGTCGCGGTCGCGGTGATGTGGTTGCGCAAACTGCGCGATACCGTGCGCAACACGCTTTCCGAAGCCGCGGTTCATCAAATTCATTCGGCCCACAAGCTCGGCGAAACCGTCGCGCAGATACAGAAGCAGCAGCGCCTTTATGAGCAGCAGCTTCACAATCTCGCGCAGGCCAGCATCCGGCTGCGCCAAGAACTGGCCCAAGTTACCCACCGCCTCGAGCATACCGAACAGCACGAGGCAATGCGCGGGGACAGGACCGTGCATTAGGGCCGCCCTCCCCCGCCAGATGCACTTATAATACGCATCCGGCGGGGAACAGGCCGCCGTGACCAGACATCACCAAAACCACGCGTTGATTTGCATAGGGCCCGGCAACAAGTCCGCGACCTTCATGCCCCTAATCCTTGCGCCGGCGAACGGTTACTGCCGGGCTCAAGAGCCATGGGAGGGATAATATATGT
>JBFWTA010000005.1:0-23818 GCA_050248075.1 Bdellovibrionales bacterium
TTCTGGCTGGCTTTTCAGAATAAACATGACCGCTGCTATTGCACTTTTTTCTTCATTTGCGCAGCGCATTACAGCCGGAAGCTTCAGCTTTATATTTATTGCACTCGCATTGCTCCTTTGGCCTCAGGCCGCCATGGCCCAGGTCAATACCCTGGGCGACATGATGTGCAGTGCCTATGTCAATCTTGGTCCCTTCGGTAATCTTATCAACGTGGCCGCCTGGCTGGGCGGGGCAGTTTTAATCGGGGTCGGGCTTTATCACGTCAAGGAACATGCCGATAGCCCCGGTAATCGGCCTCTCCATAAGGCTATAGCTTTCATGGCCGGCGGAGCAGCGCTTATGTCGCTGCCTTATGTAGCTCACTGCATCATTACGACCCTGCTATCGACGCCGGGGCCGGGCGGAAACATTGCCTGTGTTTCGGGTGGCGTCGTCGGTGTAGGCGGTGGTGGTGTCGGGCTGGATGTTCTTATGACCAATCTTGTCGGCAACATTACCGGACCGCTGATCAGCCTTGTTTCCGTGGCTGCTTTTGTAATGGGTGTCCTGTTCATCGTCGTGGGTCTAAATAAGGCCTCTAAATACGGTACCGATCCCCGTGCCCACGGGATAACAAATATTCTTGCCTATTTGATTATCGGCGGACTTCTCATCGCTGTGGGGCAGACGCTGGACACGGTTATGGGGAGTCTTTTCGGCATAGGTGTAGCCGATACGGTTGACTATCAGACGAATGTCGGCACCGTTCTGGGATGGGTGGCGGTTCAGGCGCTTGGCGGCAATGCGAATTTTGCCATCGCCGTGGCGGCGGCGCTGACCTTCATTCAGCTTATCGGCATTCTGGCGTTTGTGCGCGGTCTATACATAGTCAAGAACTCGCTGGAAGGCTCGGGCCAGGCCACCATGGCGCAAGGCTTTACGCATATTGTCGGCGGCGTTCTTGCCATCAATATTTATCTGTTCCTGGAAATGATGGACGCTACTTTCGGCACGGGGCTGCTGGTTTAATCGATTGCAGAAAAGGTGTGCTTTACAGGAGGCTAACCAATTCCTGCCGAGATTAATTTCAAACAATTAACCTGTCTTTAATGTTTGTGATTTAGTTTTATGCGAGACGTTTTTTATTAAAATATAGTCAAATTCAACTTGAGGAGAGAGCCATGACAAGCAAGGAAAAACTTAAAAACGATATTTTTCAGGGTTTGCTTCTGGCAGCCGTGATTGCGGTAGCATTGCCAACAGCGGCTCTTGCCCAAGGCACCGGCGGCGCCGATCTTGGTGAAGCGGCAACAAACATTACAGGTTTCCTCGGTCCCGTGGCTCCGCTGATTTCCGGCCTGTTCTGGCTGGGTGGTGCGGTGCTGATGGGCGCCGGCGCCTTGAAGCTCAAGGAACATGCCGAAAACCCGGGCAATAACCCGATGCGTCAGGGCATCAGCCGTATCGCTGTCGGCGCGGCGCTGCTGACCATTCCGTTCTTTGCCCAGTTCGCGGTCAATACGCTCTCCGCCGGTAACGCGGAAGTCGGTTTCACCGCTCTTACGCAGCCGTAAGCAAGCCGGTAAGGTTAGTCATTGCCTCTTCTCCCTATCACTCTCGGCATCAGACGAACATCTGATGCCGAGAGCCCTTCATCCGCCCCCAGGCTCGATTGAAAAAAAGCGGAAAAAACGCTTGAGCGGGATGATTTTACTTGCCGCGTCTGCGGCTTTCGATCGGAAAAATATCAACGCATAGTTCCTTGCCAGGATGCGGGCAGTCTGCCTTTTGCAACTGCATGCGGATTTTGCGAGCAATGCCTCCTGCTGGATCGCGCGGGACTGTCGGGCGGCGGAAGCCTTGTCTGGCTGCCCGAAATCTCTCAACCTGAATTGAACCATATCGTGCGCGCTATTTACGTGGCCAGGAGTGCGGGAGGAGATATGGGGAACGCGGCCACCCGGGCGCTTGATTCGCTTATGACAAGGCGGGCGGATGCCAGAAAAAGGCTTGGCGTGGACGAACCCTTGCTACTTTCCACCGTTATGCACGAATCGCTGACGGACGAGGAATACAGCCAATGTGCTCGAAAACTTGAAGGTATAAGGCTTTTGCCGCTTGATAAGCATCTGGTCCGCGGTAAACAAGGGGAAGTCAACCAGTTTCCCCAAATGGTAAAGTTTTGGTGTTCGCCCCAAGGGCCTTTTGCCGAACTGCCGGTCGATCAGTGGATGAATTTTCTCAATTCGACCGGAAACGTGGCCGGACACGCCTGAGGCTGGTAGGCTGGCGATTAGGGGATTAGAAACCATTCCTCCCCATGCTATTACCTTGTTCCAGACTCGCAGCCTGTTTCCCTAACTCTATGATTTCGGCCCATGATCAATTTTATCAATGAAGCTCTCGCCATGGCGCTGGTTGCGGCGCGCCAGCCGATCGAATCCTATATCCGGCTCGAAACGGCGGACGACGATACAACGCTGGTTGCGAGTGATGGATCGCTGGTAAGCTTCGTCAAGCTGCACGGTGCGCGTCAGATTATCGGCGATGCCGAGTATCAATGGATCGTCGATCAGGCCACGCTCAAGCTCGGCGCGCGTTTTGACCGCCCGGGTTATGCCATGCAGGTTTATTTCATGCGTGATCCGGCTTCCATCGGTCGCGATCTCGATCGCCAGATGCGGGGCAACCGTTCCGCTGCCCGCGCCCTCGATCTCGATCTCGAAGATCTTCTGCTTGAACGCCGCCGCCATCTGGCGCGCTACACGGCACATGAAGATATTTATATCGTGCTGTGGACGCGGCCGCCGGCGTTAAGCAAAAACGAGATTCAAAAATCGATCAAAACGCGGCGTGAAAAAAAATGGATATCGGCCCGCAGTGCCCAGTATCCCCTGCAGGCGCTCGATGCCTTGCGCACCCGCCACAAAAGCTATGTATCTTCCATCGTGGGAGCTCTTGAAGAAATCGCGATGAAGGCGCAGGTTATCAACACGCACGACGCGCTGGCCGCCGTGCGCATAAGTCTCTATCCCCAGTTCGGCCACGAAGACTGGCGCGCCAATCTGCCGGGCGATCCCTTGATGCCCCGGGCGCCGCAGGGAAGCGGCAAGGATGCATCCGACGTGTTATGGCCGCCGCTGCGCCAACAGCTTTGCACCGGCGATGCCGCCATTGTTTCGAATTCCATCGTGCGTATCGGTAATCTTCTGTGGGGCGCCGTCGACATGACGCTGGCGCCGGCCGAGCCCTCGCCGTTTCCGCAACTGCTTGCGCGCCTCATCGACAACGATATTCCCTTTCGCATTTCCTTCCTGATCGAGAGCGCGGGAGCGCATGGATCGTCGTTCCAGACTTTCGCGGCGGCGGTGCTGGCCTTCAGCAACGAAGTAAACCGCCAGATCCGTGAATCCCTCAAGGCGCTTCAGCAGCTTGCACAGAGCGAGCCGGTTGTCAGGCTGCGCATATCTCTCGCCACTTTTGCGCCGGCCAACAACCGCCCGCTCATGGAAACGCGCCTCAGTTCCGTGCTGCAGGCGCTGGAGGCCTGGGGCTATTGCCAGGCATCGTTTAACGGCGGCGATCCGCTCGAAACTGCGCTTTCTTCCGTTCTGGGCATTGCCTGCGCCTCGACGGCGCCGCCGGCGATCGCGCCGTTCCGGGAAGTCGTAAAGCTTCTTCCCTGGCAGCGCGCGTCGTCGCCATTCAACGAAGGTTCGGTCCTGTTTCGCTCGGCCGACGGGCGCTTGTGGCCCTATCAGGCCGGCTCGGCCCTGACGACTACCTGGTTCGATCTCATCTTCGCGCAGCCGGGCGCCGGTAAATCGGTGCTGATGAATGCGCTCAACCTGGGAACTATTTTGTCGGCCGGCGTGTCGCGGCTGCCTTTCGTTGCCATTCTCGATATCGGTCCGTCTTCCGCCGGCCTCATTTCCCTCATTCGCGATGCCTTGCCGCTCGAACGGCGTTTCGAGGCGGTGCATGTGAAGCTGCGCATGACGCCGGAATACGCGATCAATCCGTTCGACACGCAATTAGGATGCCGTTATCCGCTCAGCGAAGAACGCGCCTATCTTACCGAGCTTCTCACCATCCTTTGCACGCCGCCGGGGCAGGCATCTTATGACGGCATGATGCAGCTGGTCGGTCTTTGCGTCGACGAAATGTACCGCTGGCGTGATGACAGTGGCGCCAACACCGAAGCGCGGCCCTACCTTATGCGCATCGAGCCGGATGTGGACGAGGCGCTCGAGAAATTCGATATTCATCTGCCGCAGGATCCCTACTGGTGGGATGTTGTCGATAGCTTGTTCGACAAAGGCGCCTATCACGAGGCGATGCTTGCGCAACGGCACGCGGTGCCGACACTTGTCGACGCCGTTACCGCCGCTCGCCGTCCGCAAATCCGCGCGCTTCTGGAAGGCACGCAAATTTCATCTTCCGCAGAAACCGTCATTCATGCTTTCGAGCGCATGATTGCATCCTCGGTACGCGAATATCCGATCCTTGCCGCCGTCACGCGTTTCGATCTCGGTGCCGCGCGCGTCGCCGCCGTCGACCTGCAGGATGTCGCGCCGCAGGGCGACGAGTTGGCCGACCGCCAGACCGCCATCATGTACATGCTTGCGCGTCATGCGCTTATTCGTTCCTGGTGGCTCGGACCGGACGCGCTGCGTTCCATGCCGGACCGCTATAAGACTTATCACGAAGCGAGGTTACGCGATATTCGCGAAACCCCGAAGCGTCTCTGCTTCGACGAATTCCACCGCACCAGCAAAACAGCTGCCGTGCGTGCCCAGGTCGTGCGCGACGTGCGTGAAGGCCGTAAATGGGGTGTGCAGATCGTGCTGGCTTCGCAGCTGCTGGAAGATTTCAGCCAGGACATGGTCAATCTCGCCACCGGCGTCTGGATCTGCGGAACGGCGGTTTCCGACCGCGCCATCGCCGATACCGCCGACCGTTTCGGGCTGTCGGAAACGGCACGCTGGGTGATGCGTTACCGGCTGACCGGGCCGCGGCCATCAGGCGCGCCGGTGCTGCTGCTGTTGAGCACCAACGAAGGGCGTTACGAACAACATCTGGTGAATACGCTTGGCCCCATCGAACTTTGGGCGCTTTCGACATCGTCCGAGGACGTCGAATTGCGCAGCCGTCTCTATGTCGCCCTTGGCGCGGCGCGTGCGCGCCAGATTCTGGCGCAATCCTTTCCAGGCGGCTCGGCACGCCAGGAAATCCGCCGCCGTGTCGTGCTGCGCACCGAGAAAGGCGAAATCGAATCCGGTGCCACATCGGTCGTGATCGAAGAAATTACACGTGAATTGATCACGCAGGCCCGCGCCGGCGGCGTGCAAATGCCCGTCAAGGCATGAGAAAGGCCGCCGCGCTCACAAATTCGCCGGATTAACCCATGTCGAATACGCCCCCCGCCAGCGCCGAACCCACCTGGACACTTCTTCTGTTCCTCGCCGTGGTGGCTTTTTTTGGCTTTATTATCTGGGTGCTGTTGCGTGTCCAGCTTCTGGAGTTTTTGCGCTATGTACGCCTTAGCGAACTTTTCTTCATAGGCCTGTTTACCGATAAGCAGGATTACTGTTTCGACTGGCTGAAGCAGGCGTCCATAGCGCTGGTCGATCCGACGAACGAAGGTATGGATCTGGCCCAGAAATGCTTTGGCGATATCGGTGCCCTGCCGCCGGAAAAGGCGATGGATTTTTATTATCTTACCGGCCACAGCATGGCTTCCATCGGCCGCAAGGTTGCCTATTACACGCATTTTCCCATGCTGATTGCCATGATCTGCGTTGCGGTGTACGCGATCTTCTACTCACCGCGTAACTCCTTCCGACGGCGCCACGACCTCGAATCCTTCATTCGCACGCAGGCGAAAATGTGGCCGGTTATTTCGCCCAACGTCGATTTCAAGCCGGCCTCGCTTAGCGCGCGGATACCCGGATCGAAAATACCCGACCAGTTGGCGCCTTTCGCGGAAGCCTTGTCGCCGGAGGAATGGATTTCATTTCATCGGATTCACATGGTCAATGGCATACCGGATCGCGAGGAGACGCGCCGCGCCCTCATCCTGCAGCTTGGTCCGCGGTGGCGCGGTGTGGGAGGTCTGCCGCCTTATATGCGCGCCCTGATCGCCGCTTTTGCCTTGAAGGGCGTGCAGAAACGCGAAGACAGCGATAACTTGCTGTCGCGGCTGGCGTTGTGCTGGAACATAAAGACAGGCTTCAAGATGGCGCCCGACATCACGCGGGATATCGAACGTTACCTGAAGGACAAGGAAATCAGCGAGGAAATCGAACGTATCGGCAGTCAGCATGCCTATCGCATGACCGCCATTCTCGGCATTCTTAAATGGGCGCGCATGATGGGTGGTGTGCTTGCTTCCGCGCAGTTCCTTTGGTTGCGGGCGGTGGATCGCAATCTGTGGTACGCCCTCAACAACCTTGGGCGCCGGTCGTTCCACGCCGAAGGCTCTGGCGCCATTGCCCATTTCATGGCCGAGCAGAATGCTAAAAAGCCGTTGCCTATCCCGCGCGTCGATACGGCGATTGTCGCCATCAACCAGTTTCTCGTCGATCCGGACAAGCATGCCATTGCCATTCCGCCGCGCGAGGAACCGAAGGCCAAAACCTAGGAAGGTCGAACATGATGCTCAAGCTCAACTATAACGTGGAAGCCCGGGTGGTCGGAACGACGCTTGTCGCCGCATTTCATAAAAGCAATCCGAGCATCGTCTGGAAATTCGATCTCGAGCGCAACCATAGCTTTACAATATCGCTGCACGCCAAAGACAGCGATTTTGAACTTGGCGTCGCTTCGCCGAAAGGGGAATTTTATTCCATCGCCCGTTTCCCGACCTATGAAGACGCCGAAGAAGCTTTGCGTGCCGTGCAAAAGGCGCTCATGACAAAAAAGATGGATGGCAAATGGCTCAGGCGGGCCCTCTTCGCCGTATGCGCCGTGGCCGCCGTGCTTTTCATGATTGCTTTTATCGGTTATCTTCTCGCCGGCAAGATGCCTTCCGCGCCGGAAAAGCCCGTGGTTCGCAACGGCGTGCCGCTGCCGGCCGACCAGGTGTTGCGTCCGCCGCCCTAAACGACCATTCCGATATCTTTAAGCTGAAGCAGCAATTGCTCGCGCTTGCGGGCGAGGCGCGTCTTGATCAGGCATGCCACGCGGGCCTCGAGCGTGGCAAAGCATTTTTTGAATTTCCATTCCATGACATCGGTTTTTTCGGCCGAAAGCGGGTCGTCCACCGTCCAGTGCACGCGCACCGGGTCGCCGGGCCATGCCGGGCAGTGTGCGCGGGCTTCTTCGGACAATGTCACAATGACGTCCATGGGAATGATGTGCGCGGAGGCCAGAAACTCGCCCCACCCTTTGCTGTGCAGGCCGTTGATTGAAATACCCTCGGAAGCCAGCAACGCCAGCGTGTGAGGGTTAACGTCGGGCAGGGGGCGGTGGCCGGCGCTGCGGGCATTAAAGCGTTCCCCGCCGTTCTCGCGCAGCAGGGCTTCGGCCAGAATACTGCGGGCCGAATTGCCGGTCGAAAGGAACAGGACGTTGAAAGGCGTATAATGCATCGGGCGGGGCTCGTGAGGAGGGCGGCGGAAGGCGAATCACTGCGCGACTCATTGATACGACTTCAAGATTCGCACGGTCAATCTTTAGAACCGTTTCGGATGCGGTTGCGCATGACCCCGGCCTCGGCTAAAAACTTTGTATGGAAAACACAGCGCTCAACGCAACAAAACCACTTCGTCTCATCCTGCCGGATGGCAGCGTCCGCGAATTTCCCTCAGCCGTTACGGGGGCGGAATTAGCCGCGTCAATCGGCAAAGGATTGGCCGCCGCCGCGATTGCGGTGAAGCTGGACGGTGAAATGCGCGATCTCATGCGCCCCATCGAACGTGACGCAAAAGTCGAGATCGTAACCCGCAAGTCGCTCGAGGCGCTCGAGCTTATCCGTCACGATACGGCACATGTGCTCGCCGAAGCGGTGCAGGAATTATTTCCCGGCACGCAGGTGACCATCGGCCCCAGCATCGAAAACGGTTTCTATTACGATTTCGCCCGCGACGAGCCGTTCAGTATCGACGATTTTCCCAGGATCGAGGAAAAGATGCGCGAAATCATCGCGCGCGATGAACCGCTTGTGCGCGAGGAAATGGACCGCAACGAGGCGATCGCATTCTTCGAAAGGAAAGGCGAAAAATACAAGGCGGAAATCATCCGCGACCTGCCGCCGTCGGAGACCATCACAGTTTACAGCCAGGGCCAGTGGAAAGACCTGTGCCGCGGGCCGCATATGCCGTCCACCGGCAAAATCGGCACGGCGTTCAAGCTGCTCAAGCTGGCCGGCGCCTATTGGCGTGGCGACAGTAAAAACGCGATGCTCCAGCGCATGTACGGCACCGCCTGGCGCGACGACAAGGAGCTCAACGCCTATCTCACCATGATCGAGGAAGCGGAAAAGCGCGACCACCGCAAGCTCGGCAGGGAACTCGACCTGTTTCATTTCCAGGAAGAAGCGCCGGGAAGCGTGTTCTGGCACCCCAAGGGCTGGACCGTTTACCGCCTGCTCGAAAACTACATCCGCCGCCGCCTGGAAAAGAACGGCTATGTCGAGGTGTTCGCGCCGCAGCTTATCGATAGCAGTATCTTCAAAGCCTCCGGCCATTGGGACCTCTACGGCGACAACATGTTCAAGATCGCCGTGCCGCCGCGCGAAGGCGAGGGCGAGCCAAAACAGATCGGTCTCAAGCCCATGAACTGTCCCGGCCATGTCCAGATTTTCAAGCAGGGCATCAAAAGCTACCGCGACCTGCCGATCCGCATGGCCGAGTTCGGCCTCTGCCACCGCAACGAAGCCCATGGCGCTCTGCACGGCCTGATGCGTCTCCGGCAATTCGTCACGGACGATGCGCATATCTTTTGCACCGAAGATCAGATCCAGAGCGAAAGCGTCGCCTTTTGTTCCTTGCTGCGTTCGGTATACGCCGATCTCGGATTTGAGGTCGCGCGCGTGCGCCTCGCCGACCGGCCGGAAAAGCGTGTCGGCAGCGATGCCGTCTGGGACAAGGCTGAAGCTGCATTACATAACGCTTTGAAGGCTGCCGGTCTTGCCTATGACATGAATCCCGGCGACGGCGCGTTCTATGGCCCAAAGATCGAGTTTTATCTTAAGGACGCCATCGGCCGCGAATGGCAATGCGGCACGTTGCAGGTCGATTTCAATCTGCCGGAACGCCTGGATGCCACCTATGTCGGGGAGGACGGGCAAAAGCACCGTCCCGTGATGCTGCACCGCGCGATTTTGGGTTCGATCCACCGCTTCATGGGCGTGCTGGTCGAACATTATGTCGGTAAATTTCCGCTCTGGCTCGCGCCGGTTCAGGTCGTTGTGTGCACGATCACTAACGATGCCGACGGCTATGCCCAGAAAGTTCATCAGGCGCTTGCCGATGCCGGCTTGCGCGCCCAGATCGACACCCGCCCCGAAAAAATCAATGCGAAAATCCGCGAGCACAGTTTACAAAAAATCCCGGTCATTCTGGTCGTCGGCAAAAAAGAAGCCGAAGCCGGGACCGTGGCGTTGCGCCGTCTGGCCGGTGAGACGCAGGACATCATGGACCTTGCCGGAGCTATAAAGAGGCTGGCCGAAGAAGCCAAGTCCCCAGATATGAAGCGCCTATAACTTTATGAGGGCTCTCGAACTTTTTTGACGCCGACCTTATGGCGACGCAGAAGTGAACGATCGACTTGCAAGGTGGAAGCTATGTGTCGTTGGGAAGCCCCCATCTCTGACAGTGTTTCTGCCGCCCTTAGTTTTTTTGCTAACTGTTCTTCCTTAAGCATCGGACGTTTTGACCGTCGTCCATGAGCTGTCAGAGTTTGGTGGTTCGAAATGCCTGCAAGCCTGGAGGCCGACCTTAAGCTTGCGCCTCGGGCCAAGGCTCTGTCGGCGATTTCCAGTTTTTCTGCATCAAGTTTTCGCCATCCGATAGGGTGTGAGGATTTTATTCCCAATCTGGCTAAAAATTTTCGATTCAGTCCTGTAATTTTTTCCACTTCTCGTAAGCTGATTTTTTTGGCTGTAATTTCTTGGCATGCGATGCGTAAATCTTGAAGGAGTTTGCTTGTCTTAAAAAACTCTGATTTTTCTTCCAGCGATCGCAAGAGATGGTCAAGCGGAATGCCTAAAGCTTTGGTTGCCAGTAGAAGAGCATCACGATGTGCATTTTCGCTGGTTGCCCCACGGCGGGAGCTTTTCTCAAAATACTCCGCGTAAGTGGTTACAAAAGCTTCAGGCGTCTCCGGCTTCTCATGCGCGGGATTTTCTTGATCGGAATCCAATTTGCCGTCTGCCATAAAAGCTATCCAATAATATTATTGCTGAATATAAGTGAAATCTTAGCCGCAGAAAATTATTTGCGTAAGACAAAATAACAAAGGCTGAGATCGGTTAAGTCATTGAAGTATATTGTAGTTTACTCTACCCCTCCATGACAATGCTTGTACTTCTTCCCCGATCCGCAAGGGCAGGGAGAATTGCGCGGAGTATGGGTCCATGTATCCGGGTTTTTGGCGTCGAAGGCGGCTTGTTTAACGGGCCGCGCATAGGGCATGCCGGGCCGCGATGTCGGACCGCGCAGGGGAACGGGCTCCTCGGCAACGGAGCCATCGGACTCGGCCGCCAGCTGGCTTGGGTCGGCATGCACTTCTTCCATCTGCTGGCGACGGGCGAGCAGTTCTTCCATGGTCGGCAGCCGCACTTCGGCGCGCATGAGGGTTTTCGTGACCTGCTCGCGCATGGTTTCCAGCATGATCTGAAACAGACCAAATGCTTCGCGGCTGTATTCGTTCAGCGGATCCCGCTGGCCGTATCCGCGGAGATGAATGCCCTGCCGCACCTGGTCCAGCATTAGCAGATGTTCTTTCCACGCTTGATCCAGAACGCCGAGCAGGGCGGCTTTTTCCGCGCGCTGCATGGTTTCCTGGCCGACCACGGCGACCTTCTGTGCCATATGCTCGTCGGCTGCCTTTCGGATGCGCTCTTCGATCTCGGTTTCGGTGATGCTGTTTTCTTCCGCCCATTGCTCGATGGGCAAATCGATGGCCAGCAATTCCCGGGTGCGCTCCTTAAGCCCCGCCAGGTCCCATTGCTCGCGGTAGGAATGTGGCGGAATGGCCTTGCTCACGAGAACGTGAACGACTTCCTCGCGCAAATCGCGGATGGCGTTCGACACGCTGGCCGAGGCCATGATCTCGCGGCGCTGTTCGTAAATGACCTTGCGCTGGTCGTTCATGATGTTGTCGTATTTCAGCAGGTTTTTGCGCACGTCGAAGTTGCGCGCCTCCACCTTGTGCTGCGCCTTTTCCAGCGCCGTGCTGATCCACGGGTGGGCGATCTTTTCGCCGTCGCGCAGGCCCAGCTTGGCGAGGATCGGCTGCATGTTGGCATGCGCGCCGAAGATGCGCAGCAGATCGTCCTGCAGCGACAAAAAGAAAATCGACGCGCCCGGATCGCCCTGGCGGCCCGAACGGCCGCGCAGCTGATTGTCGATGCGGCGCGATTCATGGCGCTCGGTGCCGACGACGAAAAGCCCGCCGGCCTGACGCACCTGCTCGCGTGCCGCTTCGATTTCGGCCTTGATCGCGGCGGTGCGCGCGGCGCGTTTGGATTCGTCGGTAATGTCCTTCAGTTCTTCCGCGAGGCGCATCTCCAGATTGCCGCCCAGCTGAATATCCGTGCCGCGGCCCGCCATATTGGTGGCGATCGTCACCGCGCCCGGCCGCCCCGCCTGCGCGATGATCGTGGCTTCCTGTTCGTGATACCGCGCGTTCAGCACATTATGCGCGATCTTCCGCTGCTTGAGCAGTTCCGAAAGCGCCTCTGACTTTTCGATGGAAACCGTGCCGACCAGCATCGGCTGACCGCGCTTCTGACATTCCTCGATCAGCTTGATGATCGCGTCATACTTTTCCTTGAGCGTGCCGTAAACTTCATCCTGCATGTCTTCGCGGCGTATTTCGACATTGGTCGGAATCTCGACGACTTCCAGCCCGTAAATCTCTGCAAATTCCGCGGCTTCGGTCAGCGCCGTTCCGGTCATGCCCGCCAGCTTCGGATAGAGCCGGAAATAATTCTGGAACGTGATTGTCGCCAGCGTCTGGTTCTCGCGCTGGATCGAGACGTGTTCCTTGGCCTCCAGCGCCTGATGCAGGCCTTCCGAATAACGCCGGCCTTCCATCATGCGGCCGGTGAATTCATCGATGATGATGACCTTGCCGCCCTTGACGATGTAATCGACATCGCGGGTAAATAATTTATGCGCGCGCAGCGCCTGATTCACATGATGCACGACTTGCACATTCTGCGGATCGTACAGTCCGCCGCCCGGCGTCAGCAGCCCGGCATCGCCCAGCAACTGTTCGATCCGTACATTGCCGACTTCCGTGAGCGAGACGACGCGGCTCTTCTCATCCTTTTCAAAGTCTTCCGGCGCCAGCTTCGGAATAATTTCGTCGACTTTAACGTAAAGCTCCGACGAATCCTCCGCGGGGCCGGAAATAATCAGCGGCGTGCGCGCCTCGTCGATCAGAATGCTGTCGACTTCGTCGACGATCGCGAAATTGAACGGCCGTTGCACGAGGTCCGCGTGCTCGAACTTCATGTTGTCGCGCAGATAATCGAACCCGAACTCGTTGTTGGTGCCATAGGTAATGTCGGCGTTATAAGCCTCGCGGCGCTGGTCATCATCCAGCCCGTGCACGATGCAGCCGACGCTGAGGCCGAGAAAATTATAAATCTTTCCCATCCATCCGCTGTCGCGGCGGGCGAGGTAATCGTTCACCGTCACCACATGCACGCCCTTGCCGGTCAGCGCATTCAGGTAAACGGGCAGGGTGGCAACCAGTGTCTTGCCTTCGCCGGTTTTCATCTCGGCGATCTTGCCGTCGTGCAGCACCATGCCGCCGCGCAGCTGCACATCGAAGGGGCGCTGGCTCAGCATGCGGCGCGCGGCCTCGCGTACAGTCGCGAAAGCTTCCGGCAGAATGTCGTCGAGCGCTTCGCCTTTCGCCAGGCGCGCCTTGAACTCGTCGGTCTTGGCGCGAAGCGCGTCGTCGGACAGGACTGTGAATTTGGACTCAAGCCCGTTGACCTCTGCGACAATCCGATCCTGCGCGCGCAGCATGCGGTCGTTGTGGGAGCCAAAAAACTTGCGGGCGAGGTTGGTGATCATCGAAAACACGGGGTCAGGGCGATTCCAAAGGTTTTTCAGGTCTTTCCTGATAGTCTGGGCTTGTAAATGGCGATTTCTGCGGTGAAATGCAAGCCCATTGCCAAATTTCGCCATATTTCCCATGCTTGATGTTCGGACGTGGAAGCTTTACCAAGGTTATAGCCAGGGCGCCCGGCATAAAGCCGGCGCCGCCCATCAACAGGAAGGAACGATAATGCCCAATATACTTCGCATCGGTTTTGCCGCTTTGGCGCTCGGCGCCGTTGCCTTGCCCGTCCTTGCCGCCGACACCACGCCTCCGGCGGCGGCCGCCAGCGGCGATCCCGTTGTCGCCCGTGTCAACGGCCAGGAAATCCATCGTTCCGACGTGCTGCGCGAAATGCAGCTTCTGCCGCCGCAGATGCAGAATACCCCCATGCAGATCCTTTATCCGGAACTGCTATCCAAGATGATTGCGACCAAAGTTGTAGCTGCCGAAGGCTACAACGAAAAAATGCAGAACGAGCAGGAGGTCAAGGACCGACTGAAAGCCGCCGAAGCGCAAATCGTTGCCCAGTATTATGTCCATAAAAAAGTCGAACCCAAGGTGACGGATGCCAAGATCAAGGAACGCTACGACCAGCTTGCGACCAAGTTCAAGCCGCAGGAGGAAGTCCACGCCGCGCATATTCTGATGCCCACCGAAGGCGAAGCCAACGAAGTCATCAAGCAACTCAAGGGCGGCGCCGACTTCGCCAAGCTCGCGCAGGAAAAATCTCGCGACACCGGTTCCTCGAAACAGGGCGGCGATCTTGGTTATTTCACGCAGGACGTCATGGTCAAAGGCTTTGCCGATGCAGCTTTTGCGATGAAGAAAGGCCAGGTCAGCGAAAAACCCGTGAAGACTGAATTCGGCTATCACGTGATCAAGGTGCTCGACAAGCGTAAATCCGCGCCGCCGCCGCTCGCTGACGTGAAGGATAAAATCGCCAGCCAGCTGGGCCAGGAAATGACCAACGACCTGATCAAAAGCCTCGAAGCCAAGGCCAAGATCGAAAAGTTCAATATCGACGGCACGCCGATGAAGACCGCGGCCAAGGCCGACGATACGGCCAAGAAAAAGTAACCTTTACCGGTAACCGAAAAGCCCGGGATATCCTCCCGGGCTTTTTTATTGATCGCGCCCCATGAGCTGTATCGACGTCACCATCCCGCCCGTTACCGGCACCCGGCCCCTGCTGCTGGTCGCCGCGGCCGCGCTTATCGACGCGGAAGGGCGCGTTCTGTTGGCGGAACGTCCGGCGGGAAAATCCATGGCCGGGTTATGGGAGTTTCCGGGCGGCAAGATGGGGCCGGATGAAACCCCCGAAGCCGCCCTCGTGCGCGAGCTTCATGAAGAACTCGGTATCGACATATCGCCCGGCTGCCTGTGGCCGCTGGCTTTCGCCTCGCATGCCTATGAAAAGTTTCATCTCCTCATGCCGTTGTTTTCCTGCCGCATATGGAGCGGCACGCCGCAGGGCCGCGAGGGGCAGCGGCTGGCGTGGGTGTCAAAGAATGAAATACGCAAATACCAAATGCCACCGGCGGACACACCTTTGGTAGAAACAATTGTGCAACTGTTATAATTGCATTGCTAATGTCTTGAAAATGAGTCCAGTGCCCCCTGCAAAATATATGCCGCCGCCGCCTGGTCTATCTTCGCGTCACGCCGGCTGCGGCTTACATCCTGATTTATCATTTCGCGCTCCACGGCGGCGGTCGACAGGCGTTCGTCCCAGAATGCGACCGGCATGTCCGGCGCCGGCAGCACGCCGTCCTTGAGCAGGTTGCGCACGAAAGCGCGGGCGGACTGCGCGGATGGCCCTTCGCTGCCGTCCATATTTTTGGGCAGGCCCACGACCAGCCCGCCGATGTTTCGTTCTTTAACGATGCGGGCGAGAGCGGCAGCATCGTCGGTGAATTTCTTGCGCGCGATGGCGGCGAGCGGCGAGGCGACGCGGCATCCGGGGTCGGAAATCGCCACGCCTATCACCATGCTGCCGGGATCGATCCCCAGCAGGCATTGCCCCGGTTTCAGCAGGGCTCGAAGCTCAGACAAGTTGCAGACGGCCATGCCGGATGATAGCTTTTATGGAACACAGGGAAAAGGCCGCTATGTCTATTGATTCTGCCACCGTCGCCAAGATCGCCCATCTCGCCCGGCTTAAAATACCAGCCGAGGAGCAGCAACAGGTGGCCGGGGAACTCAGCAAAATCCTCGACTGGGTCGCCCAGCTTGACGAAGTCAACGTGGCCGGTATCGAGCCGCTGGCCAGCGTCAACGATGCCTCCCTGCGTTGGCGCGAGGATGTGGTGAACGATGGCGGCAAACCCGCCGATATTCTCGCCAACGCGCCCGCCAAAACCGCCGATTTCTTTACGGTACCGAAGGTGATCGAGTGAGCGCGTTAACCGATTTGTCCATTGCCGAAGCCCTTGAATACCTCGCCGCCAAAAAAATCAGCGCCGTGGAATTGGCCGAGGCGCATCTGAAGGCCGCCGAAAAAGGCGATGTGCTTAACGGCTATGTGACCAAAATGCCGGAAATCGCGCGGATGCAAGCTAAAGAATCCGATGCGCGCCGCGCGGCGGGCACAGCCGGGGCCATGGACGGCATTCCCATCGGCATCAAGGATCTGTTCTGCACCAGGGGCGCCCGCACCACGGCCTGCAGCCGCATTCTGGAAAACTTCGTGCCGACTTATGAATCGACGGTAACGCAAAAACTGTTCGACGCCGGTTGCGTGATGCTGGGCAAAACCAATCTCGATGAATTCGCGATGGGGTCCGCCAATATCACCAGTTGCTTTGGCAATGTCATCAACCCCTGGACCGGTCCCGATCCAGCCAATGCCGTGCGCAAGCTCGTGCCCGGCGGTTCCTCGGGCGGCTCGGCGGCGCTGGTGGCCGGGCGTTTCGCCATGGCCGCGACCGGCACCGATACCGGCGGTTCGATCCGCCAGCCCGCCTCCTTCAGCGGCATCGTCGGCATCAAGCCGACCTATGGCCGCTGCTCGCGCTGGGGCATTGTCGCCTTTGCGTCGTCGCTCGATCAGGCGGGGCCGATGACGCGCACGGTGGCCGATGCCGCGCTTATGCTGCGTGTCATGTCCGGCTTCGATCCAAAGGATTCCACCTCCGTCGATCAACCCGTGCCCGATTTCACCTCGGCCCTCGGCGCTTCGGTAAAGGGACTTCGCATCGGCATTCCGCGCGAATACCGCATCGACGGCATTTCAAATGAAATCGCCGGGTTATGGGATACAGGTGCCGCGATGCTGAAAGACGCAGGGGCCGAACTTGTCGATATCAGCCTGCCGCACACGAAATATTCGCTGGCCGTCTATTACATCATTGCGCCCGCCGAAGCGTCCTCCAATCTCGCCCGCTACGACGGCGTGCGTTTCGGCCTGCGGGTGCCGGGCGAAAACCTCATCGATATGTATGAAAACACCCGCGGGCAGGGCTTCGGCAGGGAAGTCCGACGCCGCATCCTCATCGGCACCTATGTTCTCTCCGCCGGTTATTACGACGCTTATTACATCAAGGCGCAGAAAGTCCGCCGTCGTATCCGCGACGATTTCAACGACGCCTTCACAAAATGCGACGCGATCCTGACGCCGACCGCGCCTTCGACCGCTTTCGCCATCGGCGAAAAGCAGGACGACCCGATCCAGATGTATCTCAACGACGTGTTCACCGTTCCAGTCAATCTTGCCGGCCTGCCGGGCATTTCGGTTCCAGCCGGCCTGGGTGCCGACGGCCTGCCCCTGGGCCTCCAGCTTATCGGCAGGGCATTCGACGAAATGACCTTGTTCAAGGCGGCTTCCGCGCTGGAGAATGCCGCAAACTTCACCCATAAACCGCCCTTTACGGCATGACGCATGATGGAGGACTGATGAAACGGATCATCATGTGTTTAATTTTGACAGCCGTTATCCTTCCTGCGGCCGCCGCGCATGCCCGGGATTATCTCAAGGATGCCTACGAACAAACCATTACCCCCGCGAAAATCGTTTTTGCTTATGACGAATGCGTTAAACAGGGTTATCTGGAAAATGACGGCCCAACCGCAGAAGCCAGATTTCGCCATGCCATCGACAAGGTAAGAACCAGCAAGGACCCCTCGCGTCCCAAGGACGTTACCGGCGAACAAGTCGCCGCCGCCGAATTCAAGGCCGTCGACATGATCAAGGCCGGCCTGGCTAAAAAGCCGGTGCCGCTCAATCAGGCCGAATGCAACGCAATTCAAAAAGAATGGCCCGCGCTTTCCGAACAATTCGGGCTGCAGTGAAAGACATCGCATGAGCTACGTACAGGGACAAACCGGCGAATGGGAAATGGTGATCGGGCTCGAGGTCCATGCCCAGGTCGTTTCCAATGCCAAGCTGTTTTCCGGCGCCTCCGCCACCTTCGGCGCCGCGCCGAACGCGCAGGTCAGCCTTGTCGACGCCGGCTTTCCGGGCATGCTGCCCGTGATCAATAAAGTCTGCGTGGAACAGGCGGTGCGCACCGGGCTTGGCCTCAAGGCGCAGATCAATCTGGTGTCGGTGTTCGACCGCAAGAATTATTTCTACGCCGATCTTCCCGCCGGTTATCAGATCAGCCAGTTCAAGGACCCCATCGTCGGCAAAGGCGAAATCCTGCTCGATCTGCCGGACGGCGCGACGCGCAAAGTCGGCATCACGCGCCTGCATCTCGAACAGGACGCCGGCAAGAGCATGCACGACCAGAGTCCGAACGAAACTTATGTCGACCTCAACCGTGCCGGCGTCGCGCTCATGGAAATCGTGTCCGAACCCGACATGCGCTCGGGCGAGGAGGCGGGTGCCTATCTCAAGAAACTGCGCGCCATCCTCCGCTATCTCGGCACCTGCGACGGCAATATGGAAGAAGGCTCCATGCGCTGCGACGTGAACCTGTCCATGCGCCGCAAGGGCGATACGAAGCTGGGTACGCGCTGCGAGATCAAGAACGTCAATTCCATCCGCTTCGTGCAACAGGCCATCGAATTCGAATCCCGCCGTCAGGTGGAAATTCTGGAAGCCGGCGGCACGATCAGGCAGGAAACCCGGTTATGGGATACCGGCAAGGGCGAAACCCGCTCCATGCGCTCGAAAGAAGAAGCGCATGACTACCGTTATTTCCCCGATCCCGACCTGCTGCCCCTTCGTCTCGATCCGGCTTTGGTCGAAAGCATCAAGAATTCATTGCCCGAATTGCCGGACGAAAAGAAAGCGCGGTTTATTTCCGAATATGGCCTCAAGCCATATGACGCGGCGGTGCTCGTCGCCGAAAAACCTTCCGCCGATTTTTTCGAAAAGGTTGCCAAAGGCCGCGATGGCAGGCTTGCCGCCAACTGGGTAACCGGCGATCTGTTCGGTGCGCTCAACAAACTCGGCAAGGATATCGCCGATAGCCCCATATCGGCCGAAGCGCTTGGCGGCCTCGTCGATCTCATCGGCAACCAGACCATCTCCGGCCGCATCGCCAAGGAAGTGTTCGAGGACATGCTGGCGACCGGCAAGCCCGCGGCGCAGATTGTCGAAGAAAAAGGACTCAGGCAGGTTACCGACACCGGCGCCATCGAAAAAGCCATCGACGGCATTCTCGCCGCCCATGCCGACAAGGTCGCCGAATACAGGTCCGGCAAGGACAAGCTGTTCGGCTTCTTCATCGGCCAGGTCATGAAAGCCACCGGCGGTAAGGCCAATCCGGCGATGCTGAACGATTTGCTGGCGAAAAAGCGAACGGGCTAGTTTTCGATCCGGTCCCACCCGCCATGTCTTCGTCTTAAAAGCAGTTACCGGCGCTTTATGCGGTAATCCTGCGCGATACGGCTTAATTCGCCGTTACATGCATTTGCCAGCCGTGTGTATTCCTCGCGCGTGTCGACCTCCCGCTGCCGGCGTGCATTTTCCACGCTCATCTTTTCGACGACGTCGTTGATGATGGCTTTTAGCTTGTCGTGCAGAAGCCTCTCGGCATAGGCCGTGTTCTGCACGCGGAACACGCCGTTAAGCCGCAGATAGGCTTTGAACCGCGCCTCGATCTGGTGCTCGAATTTGTCCAGAACCTCGCGGTTCGCTTCGATATGCTTGTGCTCGTGCGCCATGGTTTCGGAGAAACCGCAGCTGTTTTGTGGAATCTCGCTGGCGACGAATATCGTCACGTCGCGATAGCCCATCGTCACTTCCACATGCTGCACATAGGCGCAGCCGATCCCGTCGGGAAGCTGCTCCACTTGAACGGGCACATGAAACTCGATAACCGGCTCATAGCGCGTCACGCCCATGGTAAGGCTGTGATACTGCGGGATCATTTCCCGGCGTCCGCGCGTCATCTCCTGCAGGCCGGCGAGGTTTTGCGAAAGATCGTAACGCGGCGCGTCGAACACCGTATGGATATACACCGGCACATCCGGCCATGAATTGCAGCCGCGCACATTCTGCCCGTAGGCGGCGGACGAAGGGGCTATCATCCCGGCGAAAGCAAAAATGAACAGAACAAGTTTCATGATCCGGCCCGTTCGATAGCAGACCGGATTACACCAGTTATTCGGCGTATTACAAGATTAAACCGGCTGTTTATTCGCGGTGTGTATGGTGATGCTCGTATTCTTCCGGCGAGAGCATGGAACTCACCTTGCGGCGGCGTCCGCGCCGTGGAATGTCGCCCATGGATTTGATCGCGCCGGTTTCACCCATTGCCGCGCCGCGTAATTCGGACAGGGCGCGCTGCATCGTCATGCGCTCGCGCAAATCGTCGCAGTCGTTGATGTGCATGATCGCCAGCTTGTTTTCAATAAGGTCGACAAGCGCCGCCACGGTTTCCTTGGAAAGTGTCATCGCTATGGCTCCAGTAAAATATATACAGATACGGCATAATTTTTTTACGAATGTGAACAGTATTTATCTAAAAAGTTAAGGATGCATGAAACCCGGCGGATCAAGGCGTTAGAGTGCCCTAAAATCTGGCCATATTGGTTAGCGAAACCTTAAACCGAAGCCGGTTTCGGGTGTTCGCCGGCGCCCGATTCGCCGCGCTTGTGATGATGGTCTGCCGCAAGTGCGATATAAACCGCCGGCACGACAAACAGCGTGAAAAGCGTGCCGATAGAAAGCCCCGACGCGATAACCAGGCCCATGTTGAAGCGCGACAGCGCGCCGGCGCCGCTGGCGGTAATCAGCGGCACGACGCCCAGCACCATCGCCGCGGTGGTCATCAGAATGGGCCGCAGGCGGATGCTGGCCGCTTCGACAACCGCTTCGCGCTTCGTGCGGCCCTGGGCCTGCAGGTTATTCGCGAATTCGGTGATAAGAATGCCGTGCTTGCTGATGAGGCCCATGAGAGTCACGATGCCGACCTGGGTATAAATATTGATCGTCGCGCCGCCGATGCCGAGGGTAATGAAAATCAGCGCGCCCGCAATCGACATGGGCACCGAGATGAGAATGATAAGAGGGTCGCGGAAGCTTTCGAACTGCGCCGAAAGCGTAAGGAAAATGATGATCAGCGCGAAAACGAAAGTCACGATAAAGCCGCTCGATTCCTGCTGGAATTGCCGCACGGGGCCCGAGTAATCGACCGAATAACCCGCGGGCAGATTATTCTTGGCGTAATTCTTGAGATAGTTGACCGCATCGCCCACCGAAACGCCGGGGAAGGGCACTGCCTGGAAAGTCGCGGAATTCTGTTGCTGGAAGTGGTTGATCGATTGCGGCGTGGTTTGCATGGTTATATGCGCAATCGTCGAAAGCGGTATGGCCGTGCCGTCCGCGGTGCGGATATAGTAATCCTTCAGCTGGTCCGTGTTGAGGCGCGAGCTTTGCTGAACCTGCGGGATAACTTTATAGGAACGGCCGCTCAGGCTGAAATAATTGACATAACCGCCGCCGAGCATCGACGACAGGGCGCTGCCGACATCGTTCATGGTAAGGCCGAGCTGGGCGGTCTTGTCGCGGTCGATTTCCACCGTCGCCTGCGGCCGGTCGATCTTGAGATCGGTATCCGAAAAGATAAACATGCCGCTTTTCTGTGCGGCATCGCGCAGTTGCTCCATGGTTTCATGCATGCGGTTAAAAGGCTGCGTCGAGGTGAGCACGAATTCGACCGGATAACCGCGGCTGCCGGGCAGGGGCGGCGGCTGAATGATGGCGGCCTTTACGCCGGCGATCTTGCTGAATTCCTGCTGCACCACGGGTGACAGGGCATTCGATGTGCGTTCGCGCTCGTCCCACGGCTTCAGTACCATGCCGGCGATGGATTGGCCCGGCGTGTCGATCTGAAAGACATGTCCGGTTTCCGGAAAGCTGGAGAAAATCTGATAGGTCTTGGCCGCGTACATTTCCTTTTGCTGCAGCGTCGCGGTCGCCGGCGGGGTGATAAAGGCGATCAGCACGCCCTGGTCTTCCTGCGGTGCGAGTTCGGTCTGGGCCGAGGTATAGAGAAAATATATGCTGCCGAAGACGATGGCGGCGAACATCAGAGTCACGGGAAGGTAATTGAGACTGTTGCGCAGCCGGCGTTCGTACCACGCGCGGCCGCGCTCGAATTGACGGTCGATTGCGCCGGTGAGCCTTTCGTCCCACGAGCTGCGGTCGGGCGTGTGCGATTTGAAGATACGTGAACACAGCATCGGCGAAAGCGTCAGCGCGACGACGCCGGAAATCGTCACGGCCCCGACAAGCGTGAAGGCGAATTCGGTAAACAACGCGCCGGTAAGGCCGCCCTGGAAACCGATGGGAATATACACGGCCACCAGAACGATGGTCATGGCGATAATCGGGTTGCCAAGCTCGCGCGCGGCCTGGATCGAGGCATCGAACGGACTCATGCCTTCCTCGATATGCCGGTTTACGTTTTCGACGACGATAATGGCGTCGTCCACCACAAGGCCTATCCCCAGCACCAACGCGAGCAGGGTGAGCAGGTTAATGGAAAAGCCTAGCGCCAGCATGAAAATGAACGCGCCGATAAGCGACAGAGGAATGGCGATGACCGGCACCAGAACCGCGCGCGGCGACCCCAGAAAGGCGAACACGACGAGAGCGACGATGATCAGAGCTTCGATCAATGTGTTCTTCACTTCGTTGATCGAGCTGTTGACGAAGGCCGTGGAGTCGTAAACGATGTTGCCTTTCAGCCCTTCCGGCAATTGCGACTGGATATCCGGAAAAACGGCGCGCACGCGCTTGATGACATCGAGCAGGTTGGCCGACGGCGCGACGTAAATGCCGATATAAACCGCCTGTTGCCCGTCAAACCCGACGCGCGATTCATAATCGTCGGAGCCGAGCGTCACATTCGCAACATCGCCGAGGCGGACGATGGCGCCGTTCTGCTGCTTCACGACCATGTTTTTGAACTCATCGAGCGAAGTGAGATTCGTCGAGGCGTTGAGATTGATCTGCACCATCTGGCCCTTGGTGTTCCCGAGGCCCGAGATATAGTCGTTCTGCGCCAGCGCTGTGCTGACATCTGCCGCCGTGAGGTTATAGGCGGCCAGCTTGGCGGGATCGAGCCAGGCGCGGAGGGCGAAGTTCTGTGCGCCGATGATCTGGGCTGTCTGCACGCCTTCGACCGCCTGAATTTTCGGCTGGACGACGCGAACCAGATAATCGGTGATATTGTTTTGCGGCAGGACCTCGCTGCCGAAGCCGATATACATGGCGGCGATCGACTGGCCGACCTGAATGGTAAGGACGGGCTGCTGCGAACCGGGCGGAAGCTGGTTGAGAACCGAGCTTATTTTCGTACTGATTTCCGTCAACGCCCGGTTGGCGTCGTAATTAAGGCGAAGATTGACTGTAATCGTGCTGACGCTGTTCTGGCTGCTCGAGGTCATATAGTCGATGCCGTTTGCCTGGGCGATGGCGTTTTCGAGAGGCGTGGTGATAAAGCCCGCGACCACATCGGCGTCGGCGCCGTAATAGGTCGTGCTGACGGTGACGACGGCGTTTTCCGTGCGTGGAAATTGCAGCACCGGCAGCGACATGAAGGCCCGCAGCCCGACCACGAGGATCATGAGGCTGACAACCGTCGCCAGAACCGGGCGATATATGAAAATGTCGGTAAATTTCATGGCGCGTGTTTACCGGTCCTGCGGCTTGGGATTCGGGTCGTTGGCGGGCGTGATTTCGTTGTTGATGACGATGGCCGATCCGTTGCGCAGCTTGATCTGGCCGCTGGTCACCACCGTATCGCCTTCCTTGACGCCCTTTAAAATGGCGATCTGGTCGCCGCGCGTTTCGCCGGTGGTGACGAATGTCTGCTTGGCCGTAAGCTGCGGCCCGCCGTCTTTTTTTTCGCTCTCCTTGGCCTCACCCTGCTTTTCCTCGACCAGGAAGACCGTGTTGCCATAGGGATTATAGGTAATCGATGTCTGGGGCAGGGTGATGTATTTAACCGGCGCGCCGCTTTCGATCGATACCTTCACGAACATGCCGGGCAGCAAAAGACGTTCCGGGTTCTTGAATGTGGCGCGCACCTGAACGTTGCGGGTCGCTTCATCGATTTTGGAGTTGATCGCGGTGATCTCGCCTTCGAAGACTTTACCGAG